>NZ_DBGS01000056.1:0-11736 GCF_002295455.1 Thalassospira sp. UBA848
GGTATCAAGGTTCAGCGGCACATCCGGGAAATAGATCGCCGGGAAGGCATCGGGCAGCGCGCCCATATCGCCCACAGTGCGCAGATCGGCATCGATAAAGAACGACAGGCCGGTCAGAACGACAATGCAAATCAGCGGCGAGGGGATGACCTTGGTGACGAGCGGGAACAGATAGATGATGGCAAGGCCACCTGCGACCATCACATAGGTCATGTAGCTGACATTGGTCAGTTCAGGCAGCTGGGCCATGAAGATCAGGATGGCGAGCGCATTTACAAAGCCGGTCATGACCGACTTGGACACAAAGCGCATCAACGATCCCAGACGAAGTGCACCTGCCAGCATCTGAAGGACGCCCGCCAGAACGGTCGCGGCCAGCAGATAATCCAGCCCGTGTTCGCGCACAAGCGATCCCATCAGAACCGCAGTTGCTGCGGTGGCGGCCGAAATCATGCCCGGACGGCCGCCAAAGATGGCGGTGATCACGGCAATCGAGAAGGAGGCATAAAGCCCGACCTTCGGGTCAACACCGGCAATGATGGAAAAGGCAATGGCTTCAGGGATCAGGGCCAGCGCAACGACAAGGCCGGAAAGCACATCGGCGCGGATGTTGCCAAGCCATTCAGCCCGCAAACGCGGCAGAAAATCGCTATTCACAGAAAATCTCCGTCTCGGTCAAGCCCGACTTTGCACCCGAATTTGCAATGGGTTATCCCCCGGGCTGGAATGTCATCAGGCGGTCTTCATGATCCGTCAGCCGGAAATTCAGCGACAGGTCTCCCCAAGACCATCCCGTTCGTTGCTGCATCGCAGCAGGCTGTACCTATACCAATTTAAAGAATGGCACAACCGTGACACGGATTTGTCAGGGCATTTTGGTAAGGCCGGACGGATAAAAAAACTGCCGGGCACTGAAGTCCCGGCAGGCGCAGTTTGGCGGAGGCCACAAAACTTTTGCGGATGTTGCTAGCCGGTGGCGCGCTCGTCGATCTGGATCGCTGAGAGGAACTGGTCGATCTCGCTGCGGAGATTTGCCGCCTGAACGGAAAGCTCATGTGCCGCAGAGGTCACGTCGTCGGTTGCGTTTTCACTTTTACAGGCAGCATTTTGAACGCCATTGATGCTGTCGAGCACTTCGCGTGTGCCCTGTGCGGTGTCGCGGGCGCGAAGTGCGATATTGCTGGTGGCTTCACCCTGCTGGGTGACGGCCTGGGCCACCGTGTTCGAGATCGAGTTGATTTCATCAATGACCTCGGAAATGTCGCGCATGGCGGTGACGGATTCCTGCGTTGCTTCCTGAATGGCAAGGATCTGTTCGCTGATTTCGCCGGTTGCACGGCTGGTTTGCGCAGCAAGGTTTTTGACTTCGTTGGCGACCACGGCAAAGCCTTTGCCCGCTTCGCCCGCCCGGGCGGCCTCAATCGTTGCGTTGAGGGCGAGAAGGTTGGTCTGGGATGCGATGTCACTGATCAGCGTGATGACTTCGCCGATTTTAACCGTACTTTCCGAAAGACTTTGCACCAGACGGTTGCTGTGTTCGGTTCGGGTGACGGCACCTTGGGCAATCGTGCTTGAGGTGCGAACATGATCGCCGATTTCCGCGACCGAGGTGGAGAGCTGGGTGGCGGCACTGGCAACCGAATTGATGTTGTCAGATGCACGTTCGACAATGGTGACCACACCACCGGCAAGCTGGGTGGTATCAGACACCGCACCGGACATGACATTGGCCGTGTTGCCCATCGATTCCGAGGCATGGCAAAGCGCCTGCACGACATTGTCAGCACGGGTTCGGAAGGTGTCGACCGCGTTGGCAACGGCGGTGGCGCGCGCCAGTTTTTCGCGGTTCTCCTCTTCGCGCTGACGGGTCAGGCGATCATTTTCCAGAAGGCTTTCTTTGAAATTGGCCAAGGCCTGCATGATGCGTGCGATGGCATTATTTCCCCGGGTTGGTGGAATTTCGGCATCAAGTTTTCCGGCGGCTAGCTTTTCCATCATGCATACCGCATGGGTTAACGGGCGGGTGATGCCCCGGCCCAATGACCAGCCGATAATGGTGGCGACGGCGGCAACGATGACAAGGATCAGCAAGGAAGCATTGCGCATATTGATTGTTGGGGCGAAGACTTCATCGGCGGAAACCGTTGCAAGAAGTGCCAGCCGGGAATCGAGAATTTCCAGCGGGGTATAGGCCGAGACCACCATGGCGCCATCGAAATCATTTACCGTCATGGTGCCGGTTTGGCCGCCAAGGGCAAGGTCGACAGGGACGGCATTGATTTTACGAAGAAGGCTGGTCTGTTCGGCCATCAGGCGGGTGTCATTGCGCATCAAGCCGTCTGCGCCGACAAGATAGGTGTCACCGGTTTCACCAAGACCCTGTGCTGCCTGCAAGGTGCTGTTGATGCGGTCAACCGGGATCCGCACCGCCATGACACCAATCAGGTTTGACCCGACTTCATCGTAAACCGGTGCCGCCATGAAGGCAGAAGGCTTGCCGTCTGCAAGGGTGTAGCGGGTAAAATCGATGAAACTGACGGTACCTGGTTTTGCATCGCGGGCGGCGGCAAAGACCTGTCCCAGACCGGACGTGGCATAGCCATCCTTTGACAGATCGACGGAAAAGTCGTCCGTCTTCGAAACACTGTAAAGCACGCTTCCTTGCGTTCCGATCAGATAAATATCGCCATAGGAGCGTTCACGGCGCAGTTGTCTGAGCCATGGGTGATATTGTTTGTGGATGTCGGAATAGGTTGAGCCGTCCGGCGCCTGATCAAGCATGTCGCGCTCTGCTGCGTCATGCGGGTTCTGATCGATATAGAGATTGTGCAATGTTGCCATCGCGTTGCTGCCAAGGTCGGACCAGGCGAAATCGAAAATGGTGATGGATTGGCGAAGTGCTGGGCTGGACGCCTGCAGGATCAGGTCCTGTTCGATGGATCGGAAATAACCATCGAGCTCGCTTTGTCGCGCACTGACCACGGCAGAAAGTTTCTCGGTAGCGCCCATATTCAGGGCATCGCGCGCAATCAGATAGCTGGAAAGGGCGGTGGCCGCTGCCGCGAGAATGGCCAGAATGGCGATTGTCGTCGGGATGACGCGACGCAAAGACATAGAGGCAAGGAACGACACCAGACCCTCCTGACCGATTTCTGGAATGAGTGTTCAAATACTCAGTAAAGCAAAAATCCGATCCGGCGAATTCACATGCTTGTGTCCGGGGTGTGAGGCCAAACGAGAAAAGCCTGATCCCCGGTTGGCAGGGATCAGGCCATGTTTTCAAACCGTTCGGCTGTTTTCGCCTCAGGCGTTGTCGCGCAGGGCCTTGGCGATAGCTTCGCCACAGGTGACGGTGTTGGCCTTGCCGCCAAGATCGGCGGTACGCAGGTTTTCATCCAAAAGCACGGTTTCGATTGCCTTCATGATCGCGTCATGGGCGTCGGTGTGGCCGAGATGATCAAGCATCATCGCGCCGGACCAGATCTGCCCGATCGGGTTTGCGATACCCTTGCCGGCAATATCCGGGGCCGAACCATGGACCGGTTCGAACAGGGACGGGAATTTGCGTTCCGGGTTGATATTGCCCGATGGCGCGATGCCGATTGTGCCCGTGCAGGCCGGGCCAAGGTCAGACAGGATATCGCCAAACAGGTTCGATGCCACCACCACGTCAAAGCGGTCCGGGTTCATCACAAACTGGGCGGTCAGAATATCGATATGGTATTTGTCCCAGGTGACGTCGGGATAGTTTTTCGCCATTTCGATCACGCGTTCATCCCAATAGGGCATGGTGATCGAAATGCCGTTGGATTTGGTGGCCGACGTCAGATGTTTGCGCGGGCGTTTCTGGGCCAGTTCGAACGCGTATTTCAGGATGCGATCAATGCCGGTACGCGACATGACGGTTTCCTGAATGACGATTTCACGGTCCGTGCCGGGATACATCTTGCCCCCGACCGAGGAATATTCGCCTTCGGTGTTCTCGCGCACGACATAGAAATCAATATCGCCCGGTTTGCGGCCCGCGAGCGGGGAGGGCACGCCGGGCATCAGCTTGGCCGGGCGCAAATTGACATACTGGTCAAAGTCGCGGCGGAACATGATCAGCGAGCCCCACAGTGAAATGTGGTCCGGTACCGTATCGGGCCAGCCGACAGCGCCAAAGAAGATCGCATCGTGGGGTTCGATCTGTTCGCGCCAGTCATCTGGCATCATTTTGCCGTGCTTTTGGTAGTAGTCGCACGATCCGAATTCGAATTCATTGAACACCAGATCGAGGTCAAAGATTTCGGCCGCCGCCTTAAGCACGCGGATGCCTTCGGGCATGACTTCGGTTCCGATGCCGTCGCCGGCAATGACTGCGATTTTGTGGGTGGGGCGTGTCACGGTGCTGTTCTCCGCTGATGTGTGTTTTTGGTGGGTTTTTCAGTTTGGCGATTATTGCGTTGATCGGCCGTCACGTCGAGCCCTTGAAGCGATCCGGATTACAGTCCTGATTACTGTCCGGATACAAGAAAGGCCCCCGCCATTGGCAGGGGCCTTTCCGTGTAAGGGTATCTGGCGACCATGGGCCGTCAGAGTTCAGCTCTTAACGATTTTGGCGGTTATCGATCAGGTCATCGACAACACCCGGATCAGCAAGGGTCGAGGTATCGCCAAGCTGGTCATATTCGTTGGCGGCAATCTTGCGCAGGATACGGCGCATGATTTTGCCCGAACGGGTTTTCGGCAGACCCGGTGACCACTGGATGTAGTCGGGGCTTGCGATCGGGCCGATTTCCTTGCGGACCCATTTGACCAGTTCGGCGCGCAGCTCGTCGGTCGGTTCCTCGCCAGCATTCAGGGTGACATAGGCATAGATGCCCTGACCCTTGATGTCGTGCGGGACGCCGACCACGGCGGCCTCTGCCACCTTGGAATGGGCGACCAGTGCGCTTTCAACTTCGGCGGTGCCCATACGGTGACCCGATACGTTGATCACGTCATCAACACGGCCGGTGATCCAGTAATAGCCATCATCGTCACGACGCGCACCGTCACCGGTGGTGTAGACGTTGTTGAAGGTGCTGAAATAGGTCTGGATGAAGCGTTCATGGTCACCATAGACCGTCCGCATCTGACCCGGCCAGCTGTCCTTGATGACAAGGTTGCCATCGGTTGCGCCGGTCAGTTCCTTGCCTTCGTTATCCAGAAGGGCTGGCTGAACGCCAAAGAACGGCAGGGTCGCCGAACCCGGTTTCAGGTCGGTCGCGCCCGGCAGCGGCGTAATCAGGATGCCGCCGGTTTCGGTCTGCCACCAGGTATCAACAATCGGGCAATTCTTTTTGCCAACATGTTCGTAATACCATTCCCAGGCTTCGGGGTTGATCGGCTCACCCACCGAACCAAGGATGCGCAGGCTCGATAGATCGGCCTTGTTCACAAAGCTTTCGCCTTCGCGCATCAGGGCACGGATTGCGGTCGGTGCGGTGTAGAAGATGTTGACCTTGTGCTTTTCGCAAACCTGCCAGAAGCGCGATGCGTCCGGATAGCTCGGAACACCTTCGAACATCAGGGTCGTCGCACCATTGGCCAGCGGGCCATAAACGATATAGCTGTGACCGGTGACCCAGCCGACATCGGCCGTGCACCAGTAGATATCGCCTTCATGATAGTCGAAGACATATTCATGGGTCATGGATGCATAGACGAGGTAACCGCCCGAGGTGTGCAGAACACCCTTCGGCTTGCCGGTCGAGCCCGAGGTATAAAGGACAAACAGCGGGTCTTCGGCGTTGACTTCGGTCGGCGGGCAGTCGGTAGAGGCTGCTTCGCAAACTTCGTGATACCAGACGTCGCGGGCATCGTTCCAGGCAACGTCCTTGCCGGTATGCTTGACGACGACCATTTTCTCGACCGATTTGACGCCCGGATGTGACAGGGCTTCGTCAGCGTTGCGTTTCAGCGGGATGGAGCGGCCACCACGCAGACCTTCGTCAGACGTGATAACGACTTTGGCACCGCAATCCTCGACACGGCCAGCCAGCGCTTCGGGCGAGAAACCGCCAAAGACGATGGAATGGATTGCGCCGATACGCGCACATGCCAGCATGGCAACGGCGGCCTCGGGGATCATCGGCAGATAGATAACAACGCGATCACCCTTGGCAACGCCCATCGTTTTCAGCGCATTGGCGAAACGGCAGGTGCGCTCATAAAGGTCGCGATAGGTGATGTGTTCGGAAACGTTGGGGTCGTCGCCTTCGAAAATGATGGCGGTTTGATCGCCGCGTTTTTCAAGGTGACGGTCAAGGCAGTTGGCCGCAACGTTGAGCGTGCCGTCCTCATACCACTTGATATAGAGGTCTTTGGCATCGTAGCTGACGTTTTTGACGGTGCTATAGGGTTTGATCCAGTCAATGCGTTTGCCGTGTTCGCCCCAGAAGCCTTCCGGATCCTCGACCGACTGTTTGTACATGGCGTCATATTTCGCCTTGTCGATCAGGGCGTTCTTTTTGATGTCGCCAGGTACGGGATAAACGTTCGCAGACATATGTGGCCTCTTGTTCGTTTCCTGTGGTCTCTAGGTCGGCACCGGGGTCCTGGGATGACTTTCCGAAGGTCTCGAAAAAGGCATCAGTCCGATGCAGTATTTCGGTGCGGTTCAGAAACTGCTTTGCCACCATGCCCGGTCCGGTGTGTGATCGGTCCCGGTAAAGGGCCCGGTAAAGGGGACGGGCACGGCAAAGTTAGTCCTGTCGCTTGCGCCCTATGCTAGTGCGCAGAAGGTATTGAGGGAATACAACTTAAGACGGGGGCGGTATGGTCCGGTTTGGTCCCCGTGACGGGTTAAGTGACCCGGTTGCAGAACGTGAAACCGAACATCGCCGTCTTTTTGGGGGTGTTCGGTCGCTGGTTTTGGATCGTATTCCCTTATGATATTGAAATATATCCGGAATTTTAATCTTCGCCAGTGAAGCCGATTACATTTTTTCCGTGCCCGGATATGGGGTTTGTCTGGTTCGGTTCTGGATTTGATGGAACAAAACAGATACAAAGACTGCAACACGTAATCGAATGGTGGGACAATGGATCCGATTTCTTTGGCAGCAGGTGCCCTTGGCGCATCTGTTCTGGCACTTGCCTTTAGCATCATGATGGTCAAGCGCATCAAGGATGCCGCCGAGGCCGAGACGGAGTCGCGCACAGCCCTTCTGACATCGCAGCTCGAACACGCCGAAAACACGCGCCGCGATCTTGCGACAGAGGTCGCGCAGATGCGTGAAAAGCTTTCCGAGGCATCGGAAAAGCGCGCCATTGCCGAAACAACGGCCAACCGGGTGCCGGTGCTTGAAGCCGAGGTGAAAGAGCTTCGCACCGCCCTTGATCAGTGGCGCGAAAAGGGGTCCGAGCTTGAAACAGCGCTTGAGAAAGAGCGCGAGGCTGCCAAGGAAAAGCTCGAGATGCTTGAAGATGCCAAGACCAAGCTTCTTGATAGCTTCAAGGCGTTGTCGTCCGATGCGCTCAAGATCAATAACGACGAGTTCATGAAGCTTGCGCGTGAAAACTTCTCGCGCCTGCAGGAAGGGGCCAAGGGCGATCTTGAAAAACGCCAGCAGGCGATTGATGGCCTTGTAAAACCCATCAAGGAACGCCTGGAGGCCTTTGATACCAAGGTTAACGAGCTTGAAAAAAACCGCAAGGAAGCTTACGGCGAGCTGCGTGAGCAGGTCGGGACTTTGGTGCAATCGCAACACAAATTGTCCAAGGAAACCCAGACGCTGAGTTCTGCCCTTCGGTCCAGTTCATCGGTGTCGGGCAAATGGGGCGAGCTGCAGCTCAAGCGCATTGTCGAACTTGCCGGGATGCTCAAGCATTGTGACTTTGACGAGCAGGTGCATTTCAATACCGACGAAGGCGTTCAGAAACCCGACATGGTCATTCACCTGCCGGGTGGCAAGAACATCGTGGTGGATGCCAAGGCCCCGACATCGGCCTATCTTGAGGCGATTGACGAGAAATATGACGATGAACGCCGCGAAGCATTGATGGCGACCTATGTGACCAATGTGCGCAAGGTGATCACGGAACTTTCGAAAAAGTCCTATTGGAAGTCGGTGGACAGCCCGGAATTTGTTGTGCTGTTCCTGCCTGGTGAAAGCTTCTTCTCGGCCGCCCTTGAGCGTGACCCGCGGTTGATCGAGGACAGCTTCCGCGATGGGGTGATCTTGGCGACACCCACCACGCTTCTGGGCTTGCTCAAGGCGGTGGCGTATGGCTGGCGTCAGGAAGCCTTGGCGGAAAGTGCGCGTGATATCAGTGAAATCGGCCAGCAACTGTTTGATCGTCTGGGCACGCTTGCCAAGAATTTCAGTTCCATGGGCAAGTCGCTTGAAAGCACAGTCAAGAATTACAACAAGACACTGGGTACACTCGAAGGATCGGTTCTGGTTTCCGCGCGCAAGCTTAAGGAAAAGCATATCGTTGCCGATGACCGCATGATCGAGGAACCGGCACCCTCGGAAACCCATGTGCGTGACATCACCAAGATGGAATTGCTCGCCGGGCCCGAGGATGGCGCAGAAGGTGCCAGCGACGATGCCACGCCTGATGCGCAAGATTAACGCGGTGCGTTAAGGCGGTTTTCATGGCGCAGGCATGGCAGCCATCACGCGCAAATCGGGCTGTTTGCTTGACTTGGGCGTGGGGAGACCTTATCTCGAAGCGCGAAATTCGCTATACTCGTTTACTACAATTAGTTCGAACACCGGATTACTGACCCATGGCCCTGCGTGAAATTCTTATCGTTCCAGACCCGCGCCTGAAAAAGGAATGCGAACCGGTCGAAGCCGTGAATGATGAGATCAAGACCCTTCTTAATGACATGCTTGAAACCATGTATGCGGCACCGGGCATTGGCCTTGCAGCGCCGCAGATCGGGGTGATGAAGCGTGTGGTGGTCATGGATGTGTCCGATGACAAGGACAAGCCGGAACCGCTTAAACTGATCAATCCGGAAATCATCTGGGAATCTGAGGAAACCTCGATCTATCAGGAAGGGTGCCTGTCGATCCCGGAACAATATGCCGATGTCGAACGCCCGGCCGAAGTCGGTATGCGCTATATGGATGAAAACGGCGAAACGCACGAGATCGAGGCGGACGGGTTGCTTGCGACCTGCATCCAGCACGAGATCGATCACCTGGATGGGGTGCTGTTCACCGATTATCTAAGCGCGCTCAAGCGCAACATGATCCTGAAAAAAGTCCAGAAACTGCAGAAAACCAAAAAGTCTGCCTAAGAATCTCGATCATTAAACGCATGCGAAGGGCCGGTTTTCCGGCCCTTTTGTTTTGCTCTGACGCGGACCAATATCGTCATTCCGGGCGGAGCGAAGCGCAGACCCGGAATCCATAACTTCCGGAGTTGTTGGCAGGTTCCCGCCTTCGCGGGAATGACGATCCGAGCGTTCACCCTTTGTCGTTCAAGTGCGACGTGGTTTCAGGTCGTCAGGGTTCAGCCCGACAATCCAGCCTTCCCGTTCCAGAACACTTGGCGCGTTGGGCAGATGTTCGGGGCGGCGGCCTTCGGCAATTTCAATCAAGCCCATCACACCAATCAGGGCGTCAAAGGCATCATCCTTGCCGTGATCCGGACCAAAGCCATCCTTGATGTCGGCCCAAACCGCAGGACTGATTTCAATGCCCTTCGTGCTGGCATCGTGGCGGAGTTTGTGCAGGTAGTTCTTGCGGCTTTCCTGATTTGATTTAGTCAACTCACTCGTATTACTAAGCCAGCCATAAATCTCACCGGGATAGGTTTCAATCAGGGTGACGCCGGGGGATTTGCTGCAGGTTTCAAGATCGCCGGTGAAAGGCCAGATGTTAAATCCATCGGCATATCCCGGCATGATCAGGTGTCGGAGGCCGTGCAGCATGCCCTTGCCGACCTGATTGGCCCCCAATGTCCAGAAGGCGGGGCAGGCGGCGTTACGTGATGGGGCATCTTTGGGATTGGTGGCCCGTTCGCAGCGGCGATGCAGGGCATCGAAGTCTGGCAGACCCAATGCCGTGATCAGGTGATGACGTTTGACACTGCCTTTGGCGCCGGAATTTTGCGGATAGAATGGCCGGGTGTGCCGGATTTCATCCGGTGATTCGCAAACTTTAAAAAAATCCTGCCAATGATCGTCACCAAGCACGGCGAGAAGGCTTTTAAAGTCTTTGATATTCGCGCCATCATACCACGTATCAAGAAATCCGATGGGCATATCAAGGCCAAGCCAGAGCGCATCGGTCTTGCCATGGCTGGCAAGCGATTGGCGAAACTGATGGAGCATCCCGACCGGATCGATGGCATGGATGTGCCAACCGGTTTCACGGCGAACAGCTTTGGCGACCCAGCGGCCTTTTGCCGACATGCTCCAGTCAGCGTGCCAGATGTGGGTGACCGGGTATTTGGGCGATTGGGGTAAGGCTTGGCTTGTCATTTGGGCAGGATAACGCCAAATTGCCGCCAGAAGACTCAAAAGATGAATGGGATTGATATGACCAAGCTGCGCATTGCCTTTATGGGAACCCCGGACTTTGCCCTTGTGGCGCTGAAGGATCTGGTTGCAAGCGGGCATGACGTGGTGTGCGTCTATTCACAGCCGCCGCGCCCGGCAGGCCGCGGGCACAAGGAAACGCCAAGCCCGGTGCATGCCTGGGCCGCAGAGCAGGGGATCGAGGTCCGCCATCCGGTGTCGCTGAAATCGCCCGAGGAACAGCAGGCCTTTGCCGATCTTGATCTGGATGTTGCGGTGGTCGCGGCCTATGGCCTGATCCTGCCCAAGGCGATTTTGGATGCGCCAAAACACGGGTGTTTGAACATTCATGCATCCCTTCTGCCGCGCTGGCGTGGTGCGGCGCCGATCCAGCGCGCCATTCTGGCCGGGGATGCAACGACCGGGGTCACCATCATGCAGATGGATGTCGGGCTTGATACCGGTGATATGCTTCTGATTGGCGAGCTGCCAATCACGACCGAGACGTATGCCAATGCCCTGCATGATGATCTGGCGAAACTTGGTGGCGCGCTGATTGTCGAGGCGCTTGAAAAACTGCCCAAGGGGGAGCTTGTTGCCACCAAGCAGCCCGAAGAGGGTGTGACCTATGCCGCCAAGCTTGAACGTGCAGAGGCCAAGCTTGATTTCAATGATGACGCCGCCGCACTTGAGCGGAAAATCCGTGCCTTTACCCCGTGGCCGGGGGCCTATTTCGAGCTCGGTAACGAACGCATCAAGGTGCAGGCGGCTGAAGTGATTGATCAATCCGGCCCGGTGGGTGAGATCCTTGATGACAAGCTGACGATTGGCTGTGGCACGGGTGCGCTGCGTCCGACCCGCATTCAGCGCCCGGGCAAATCGGTGATGGATACCGATGCGGTGCTGCGCGGCTATGACAAGCTTGCCAAGGGAGTCGTTCTGGGCTGATGACAAACATTGCGACCCAGACAGTCGGTGATTTGACGATCCGACCCGCCTTTAACCGCGATGGCGACGGCATTGCCGATCTGATCGCGCTTGTTTTTGCCGATTATCCGGGCTGTGTGTTTGATCGCGAAGCTGAGTTCCCTGAACTCGACGCGATTGTAGATGATTTCAAGGCCGATGATGGCCGGATCTGGGTCGCGGTTGATGACCGGGACCGGATTCTGGGCTGTTTTGGTGTCAAATATGATGCCACCACCCGCGAAGGCGAGCTTCACAAGGTCTAT
>NZ_DBGS01000073.1:0-5855 GCF_002295455.1 Thalassospira sp. UBA848
TGAAGAAGCCATCGCGCTTCAGAACGATGTCCCGCAGGGTCTGTCATCTTGCATCTTCTCGACCGATCTGCGCGAAACCGAACTGTTCCTGTCCTCGGTTGGTTCCGATTGCGGTATTGCCAACGTCAATATCGGCCCGTCCGGTGCTGAAATCGGTGGTGCGTTCGGTGGTGAAAAAGAAACCGGTGGCGGTCGTGAGTCCGGTTCGGATGCCTGGAAAGGCTACATGCGCCGCGCAACCAACACCATCAACTACTCCCGCGAGCTGCCGCTTGCTCAGGGCATCAAATTCGATATCTGATCAGACAATCAATCTGGTTTGATCCAAACCCCGCCGGTTCGCTGGCGGGGTTTTCTTTGTTTGTGTTGCGCGCACAAAAAAAGCGGCCCCCGAAGGAGCCGCTTTTTGTAATTCAGTCTCAAAGCGTCGGCAGATTAGCCAGCTTTGGAGAAACGCTCTGCAACATATTCCCAGTTTACCAGGTCGTTCAGGAACGCCTTGATGTAGTCCGGGCGACGGTTGCGGTAATCGATGTAATAGGAGTGTTCCCAAACATCGCAACCCAGAAGCGGGGTCATGCCGTGAACCAGCGGGTTTTCCGCGTTCGGGGTGCCCGAAACAACCAGTTTGCCGGACTTGTCCATTGACAGCCATGCCCAACCGGAACCGAACTGGCCAACGCCAGCGGCGGTGAAAGCTTCTTTGAAGGCGTCAACCGAACCGAAGTCCTCGACGATTTTCTTTTCGAGTTCGCCCGGGATGTTGCCACCGCCATTCGGCTTCATCATGTTCCAGAACTCGATATGGTTCCAGTGCTGACCGACCTGGTTGAAGAGCTTGGCCTTGTCCTTGTCGCCATAGGTGGCAACGACGAGTTCCTCAAGCGACTTGCCTTCAAGACCGCTGCCTTCAAGCAGGGAGTTGCCGGTTACGACATAGGCATTGTGGTGCTTGTCGTGGTGAAACTCGAGTGTTTCAGCCGACATATACGGGTCAAGCGCGTCGTATGCGTACGGAAGTGCTGGGAGTTCAAGTGCCATGATACAGTTCCTCGACTTTCGTTATTAATCTGTGCGGTAACGCAACATATCCCTTTTTGCACCTTCGATAAAAGTGAAAATCCCGCGCAACATGTTGGAAACCTTTGTTGCACGATCGACAGCTGCATCAGGTGCGTTGCCTGTGATCTTTTATCTAGCGCGTATTGGCGTTCATGCAATGCGTCGATGCATTACCGTTTAGATAGATCGATATATGATGAACAATCCTGTGCCAGAAACGTTCCCGGATTTTCTGGAAAAGTTTTGTAACGCTTCGTGGGAATGCAGGCGGTTTGCCTATTCCTTGTAGAGTCCCATCATCTTCTGGCTTTCATCGCCATTTGTCAGGGTGACGTCATATTCGCCGCGCTTGAGCGACGAGATATCGATCTTGCAAGGGAAACGGACGCAATCGCGTTTGATCGCGATGGTGCCGTCTTCCTGATGGCTGAGCGTGACTTCACCCTTGGCCATTTCCGAATGGATGGTGACGCTGTCAGTCGTTGGTTTTGGCGCGGATTTTATTGCAGCCAGCGCGGCTGTCGTGATCGTCATAAGACCAATCAGGGCAATGGCAACCGGCTTGCTGCGCAGAGATATAAGCATGGCTTCCTCGCGCGGTTGTGCTTGGTTCATGCCTGTTAACTTGATCCGCGAAGCCGAAAAATTAACGGCGCAAATGGGGCATTTCCGTGCCGATGACCGCACTTTGGGCGCGGCAGCCATGCGTTTTGCGCGCGGATCGATACCCTGATGGTGTTGTGCAAACGGTGCCGGTAAATCCGCGAAACGCTATTTCGTGCGATTTCGCGCAGATTTAAGAGTTTCCGCGATATGGGCGGTGGCCTGCTTTGGGTCCGGTTGTCCACAAATGGCTGACACAACAGCAACGCCATCCGCACCGCTTTCAAGTGCTGGCAGCACATGTTCACGCTTAAGCCCGCCAATCGCGACCGATGGCAGGTCGACCATCCGGACCAGCTTTTCCAGCCCGTCAAATCCGATGGCGGGTTTGTGGTCGGGTTTGGTGGGGGTCGCGAATACCGGGCCAATACCGACATAATCGACAATGGTGCGATCAACCTTTTGCGCGACCTCTTCGCTTTCAATTGAAAGGCCGATGATCTTGTCCGGGCCAAGGCGATCACGCGCGATTTGTGATGGCAGATCATCCTGTCCGACATGCAGCCCATGCGCGCCAATTGCGATGGCGGCTTCGATGTCATCATTGACGATCAGCGGCACGTTGGTGCCTTCCATCGCGCGCATCAATTCCCGGCCAGCGCGAATGAGGCCGTCTGTTCCGGCCTTCTTGTCACGCAGCTGAACGATGGTCGCACCCCCGGCAATCGCGGCCATCGTGGTTTCCACCATCGAATGGCTGCGACAGAGATCGGGATCAAGCACCAGATAAAGCGACAGATCGAATGACGTCATCGCACATCAATCCGAAGATTCTTGGCATAGGTTGCACCATCAAGATTGTGAAGACCATCGATGAAGGCGGTCATAAAGGATGCCGGACCGTTTGACGTCTTGGCCGCGATTTCGCCTGCCACGGCAAAGTTGCCAAGGGCAGCCACCGTGGCGTCAAACGCCTGATCGGGTGCAATCGCCAGATAAGCGCCGACAAGGGCGGTCAGCGAGCACCCCGTGGCGGTGATTTTTGGCATTAAATCCGACCCGCCGGCAATGCGCACCGAACGCGTGCCATCCGTCACGAAATCAACCGCGCCCGTTACGGCAACAACGCAGCCTTGGCTGCTTGCAAGGCTGCGTGCGGCATCTTCTGCCTGTTCGACAGGATCGCCACTATCGACACCCTGACCGGCACTTTGACCGCCGCCAAGGGCAATTATTTCCGATGCGTTGCCGCGAATGACAGTGGGGTTGAGTTTCAAAAGCCCGGCCACAGCGTTCCGGCGATAGCCGGTCGCAAAATGCGCGACCGGATCAAGAACCCAAGGTTTTTCGGCATCATTAGCCGATTTGGCAGCGGCGATCATGCCTTCGACCCAACTGGGGGAAAGGGTGCCGATATTGACCGTCAGCGCCCCGGCAATCGCGGCAAATTCGCCGGATTCTTCGGGTGTATGGACCATCGCGGGCGAGGCACCCGCCGCCAACAGAACATTGGCGGCATAATTCATCGCGACATAGTTGGTGATGCATTGAACAAGCGGCTTGGTCGCACGCATGCGTTCAAAAAGATCGGTCGCGGTATGGGAAATTTCGGTCGTCATGTCGAGGCTCCAATGCAGAAACGTTGCGGTTGGAGACCCAGTTCGAAGTCGGAAAGATGGAGAACGTCGTAACCGGCGTTCGCACCGTCCCTACGCCAGTATGAACTGGATCAGGTTCAAAGGGTCACTGCGCGGCAGTTTCTCAGCCCCCTGTCGGGGCTCCCCTTGGTGAGTGCTCAACATGGGTTTCAAACCGCTTTCTGTCAATTGATCGGGTGAGAATGGCGTGCAAAGAAAATGGCGGGATCAATATGTGACCCCGCCATCTCAAACATGATGTTCTTTGCCGTGTGTCGTTACTTGCGCCGTTCCATCGCGGCTTTAAGGGCCGCAGCCATCGCACCACCATCACCGCCGGAATTGCCAGACGCATTCCCGCGGCCCGCTCCGTCCTGAGGACGATTTGCCGATGAGTGCTGCGAACGGTTGCCCCCGCGTGGGGCCGTGGTGCGATTGTCTGCACGCTTTTCACGTGTGCCTTCGTAATCGGGTGCGGATTTCATCGAAAGCCCGATACGTTTGCGCGGCGCATCAACTTCCATGACAGTGACCGACACAATCTGGCCTGCCTTGACCACCTGACGGGGATCCTCGACGAACTTGTCGGCCAGCTGCGAGATATGAACCAGCCCATCCTGATGCACGCCGATATCAACGAACGCGCCAAAATTGGTGACGTTGGTGACGGTGCCTTCAAGCTTCATGCCGGTGCGCAGATCCTTGATCTCATTCACACCCTCGGTGAATTTGGCGGTCTTGAATTCCGGGCGCGGGTCACGGCCGGGCTTATCAAGCTCGGCAATGATGTCGCGGATGGTTGGCACACCAAATCTGTCATCGGCGAAATCTTCAGGTCGCAGCGTCTTGATAAAGGCCGAATCCCCGATCAGGTCTGCCAACGGCTTGGCGGCCTTGGCACTGATTTTTTCGACCAGCGGATAGGCTTCCGGGTGCACCGCCGATGCATCAAGCGGGTTATTCGCCCCGCGAATGCGCAAGAAGCCCGCGCATTGCTCGAAGGCCTTTGGTCCAAGACGCTCGACCTTTTTAAGATCAGCACGCGACTGGAACGCGCCGTTGGAGTCGCGGTAGCCGACAATATTGCGCGCCAGTGTCTCGGTCAGGCCGGCCACACGGGTCAGAAGCGGGATGGAGGCGGTGTTAAGGTCAACACCCACACCGTTCACGCAATCCTCAACCACGGCATCAAGCGAACGGGCCAGTTTGGTTTCCGATACATCATGCTGATATTGCCCAACACCGATAGATTTCGGTTCGATCTTCACCAGTTCCGCCAGCGGGTCCTGCAGGCGGCGCGCAATTGATGCCGCCCCGCGCAGCGACACATCAAGGTCGGGGAATTCTTCAGCGGCAAACTGCGATGCGGAATAAACCGATGCTCCGGCCTCATTGACGATCACCTTGGTGGCCTTAAGCGCCGGGAAGCGTTTAAGCATCTGACCGGCAAGCTCGTCGGTTTCACGTGAAAAGGTTCCATTGCCAATCGCGATCAGTTCGATCTGATGGCGGGCCGCCAGTGCGGCCATGGTGTTGATCGCGCCTTCGACGTCATTGCGCGGCTGGAAGGGATAAACCGTTGCGGTATCCACCAGCTTGCCGGTGGCATCAACCACCGCGACCTTGACCCCGGTACGTACACCCGGATCAAGACCCATGGTCGCCTTTTGCCCGGCAGGGGCGGCCAGCAACAGGTCTTTCAGGTTATCGGCAAAGACCTTGATCGCGCCTTCCTCGGCGGAGTCACGAAGGGTGCCAAACAGATCAAGCTCAATCGACAACGACAGTTTGACGCGCCATGTCCAGCGGACCGTGTCCATCAGCCATTTGTCAGCAGCACGACCTTTATCGGCAATGCCGACATGGGCGGCAATCATGACTTCGGCGCGGCCCGGCTGACTGCGCGGACGATCTTCGTCTTCTTTGCCAAGGGTCAGTTTCAGTTGCAGGATGTCTTCGTTACGGCCCCGGAAAAGGGCCAGCGCACGGTGTGACGGGCAGGTTTTGATTTTTTCGGAATGCTCGAAATAGTCCGAGAACTTGGCACCTTCGGCCTGTTTGCCCTCGATCACCGACGCGGTGATTTCACCTTCATTCCACAAGTGGTCACGCAGTTTGGCAACAAGGTCAGCATCCTCGGCAAAGCGTTCCATCAGGATCTGGCGTGCGCCATCAAGTGCGGCCTTGGTGTCTTCGATGCCTTTTTCGGCATCGACAAATTTGGCCGCCTCGGTTTCCGGATCCAGCGTCGGATCATTAAACAGGCTATCTGCCAGCGGCTCAAGCCCGGCTTCGCGGGCAATCTGGGCCTTGGTGCGGCGCTTTTTCTTGTAAGGCAGGTACAAGTCTTCAAGGCGGGTCTTGGTATCGGCCTCGTTGATCGCAGCTTCAAGTTCCGGCGTCAGCTTTTCCTGTTCGCGGATGCTCTCAAGCACGGATGCGCGGCGTTCTTCAAGCTCTGTCAGATAGCGCAGGCGTTCTTCCAGCGTACGAAGTTGGGTGTCATCAAGCCCGCCAGTCTTTTCCTTGCGGTAACGGGCGATGAACGGAACG
>NZ_DBGS01000079.1:0-66585 GCF_002295455.1 Thalassospira sp. UBA848
GAACATGGAGCCGATGACCGGTCTCCAGCTTCTGAAAGAAGTGCGCGCAGACGCCAAACTGAAGGATATGCCCTTCATTATGATCACCGCTGAAGCCAAGACCGAAAACGTTGTCATGGCGAAAAAGGCAGGCGTTTCCAACTACATCGTGAAGCCGTTCAACGCAGAGACGTTGAAGGGCAAGATGAAGACTGTCATTGGTGATTTCTGATCAGGAGCGCGGGGCTTTTGTCCCGCGATACCGCTATGTCTAAGGCGTCCAAGGACGAACTACGGCAATTGTTGAATGATCTTCGGGCGCGCCTTGATGGTGATGACCTTAAGGTTGAGCAATTGTCAGAGCTGATGGATCAGCTTTCGCGCTTCATGGGCGACAAGCCGTCCGAGGACCAGCAACGGCTGTTTGGCGAGCTTGACGAACTGTCGGGGATCATCCGCAAGATGAAGTCGGAGATTGCCTCGCTCCGTCCGGATGACATCAAGGCTGAATATATCCCCAACGCAACCGACGAGCTCGACGCAATTGTCGATGCGACGGCGGGGGCAACCCACGAAATCCTTGATGCCATGGACGCGCTTGAGGAGTTCGCGACAACCTTGCCGCCGGAACAGGCAGAAATCGTGACGGGTGCAACCATGCGCGTTTACGAGGCCTGTAACTTCCAGGATATTACCGGGCAGCGCACGACCAAAGTGATCAAGGCCCTGAAATCCATCGAAGAACGTGTTGAAGGGCTGGTCACGGCATTTGGCGACGAGATTGCCAAATACGCAGCGGCTAATCCGCGTCAGAAAAAAGAAGCCGAAGGCGAGGATGCCTTGCTGAACGGTCCGCAGCTTGAAGGAAAAGGCGTAACGCAGGCCGACATCGACGCGATGTTTAACTAAGTGGCGTTATCATGGCGGAGATAGAGGAAGACGGACCAACACCACCATCCCCCCCGGCGAACGGGGCCGTGGCGTTGTTTCTGGCCCTCTATCTTCTTCTGCTTGCCTTCTTTATTCTGCTGAACACCATCTCGACCTTTGAAGAGGTCAAAACCCGTGAAGTGCAGGAAAGCCTTTCCTCGGCATTCGCGGCCATTCTCCCGCCGACGACCAGTCTGCAGACCGTGACCTCGATTGAAGGGCCAACGGTCTCTGCGCAGGAAACCCAGGACAAGCTGGGACATCTTTTTGAAACTGCCATCAAGGTGGTCCGGGTTGAAGTCATTCAGCCGGGCAAGCTGATGGAAGTTATCATGCATGTCGATCAGCTGTTTGATACCAACTCCATCCTGGTCCGCGAACGTCAGGCCGACTTCATGCGTCAGCTTGCCGAAGTGCTCGCAGATGAAGAAGGCTATGCCTCCTACGAGATGGAAATGGTGATGGGTAGCCAGATCGAAGACAAGGGCACGATCCAGATCGAAAACAACCTTCAGATCGCGCAGGCAGGATCGTTTGCGCGTGAGCTGATTGATGTTGGCGCCCCGGAAGACCATTTCTTTGTGGGCATTGACCCGGGCGCTGACCCGTTCATCGTGACGTTCCGGTTCTTCTGGAATTTCGGACCCAAGGAACCGCCAGAACCCATCGAGCGCAACGGGAATGGTAATACGCCTGATGTAACGCCTGACGCCACATCACCGGGCACGGATGGCAACGGTGGGGGAAGTTCCGGGCAAACCGGCGCAATTGCACCTCAGCAGTTCATGATTCCGCCGGCAACGGGCACTGGCCAGCCAGCCATTTCCCAGCCAATCCCGCTTGGGCCGCAAGCATCGGGAGGTGGCGGATGAGCGACGACGCACCGCGCAAGGAAGAACACAAGGGGCCGCCGCCCTGGATGCTCAGTCTCGCGGACTTGATTTCGCTGCTGCTGACATTCTTTGTGATGTTGTTTGCTATGTCCAAGGTCAAGATCGACCGTTGGGACGAGGTGGTCGACGCCTTGTCGCAGTCTATCAAACCCTCGCCGGTCGAAGATACCGACGAGCCGATGGCAAATATGAACATCCCGCGTGTCTATCGTAAACCGGCGATGAACCTTGATTATCTGAGCGCCGTGATCGATGACGCCATTGATGACAACGCGGTTCTGGGGGATGCCCGGATGTCGCGCGAAGCTGACAAGCTGGTGATTTCACTGCCGGGTGATCTTTTGTTTTTTGCTGGAAGCTCGGAAATGACGCCAAAGGCAAGGCAGGCTTTGTTTGTGCTGGGCGGGGTGTTGCGAAATATCGGCAACCGTATTGGTGTTCAGGGGCATACCGACCCGCGTCCGCTAAGTGGTCGTGGGCAATATGCATCCAACTGGGAGCTTTCCCTTGCCCGTGCCGGTTCAGTTGCCAACGAGTTAAAGCAATCTGGTTACACAGATTACATAAATATTTACGGATTTGCGGCATCAAGATACGACCAGCTTCCCAAATTGTTGGATGAGGAGGCGCGATTTGAGATGGCGCGCCGGGTCGACATTGTAATCGAGCCTCATGGGGGAAGCGGGATCGGAGGCACGTAAGTATGGCGAAACTTGCCGTGCGCATCCTGCTGGCGGTTGTTGTTGCGACCACCACGGCAATGGTTTTGCCCTTAAGCGGTATGCGCCCTGCAATAGCCCAGGTGGCGGACCCTGTTATTATTCGCTCTGGGCTTCATAACGGTTATGGACGAATTGTTCTGCAATGGAACGAACCGGTCAATTACACCGCCGAAATTATCGGCGATCAGTTGGTTGTGCGTTTCGATGAGCGGTTGGTTGCCTCTTTGCGTGGCGTTCTTGCGCCCGTTTCGCGCTATGTTTCCGATGCTTTCTTTGATCCTGACGGGCGGACTATCGCCTTTGTCTTGAGCGATGACTACGAGGTCCGCGCCTTCAACGTTGGCAGCAACGTGGTGCTTGATATTCTCGATAAGCCCGA
Source organism: Thalassospira sp. UBA848 (assembly GCF_002295455.1). Lineage (NCBI taxonomy): Bacteria > Pseudomonadati > Pseudomonadota > Alphaproteobacteria > Rhodospirillales > Thalassospiraceae > Thalassospira > Thalassospira sp. UBA848. The sequence goes on from NZ_DBGS01000079.1 coordinate 2,904, forward strand.
AGCTGAACCGACACCTCCACCGGCATCGGTCCCGACGCCGCCTGTGCGCCCCGCACAGCAGGATCAGAATCAGACCCCTGAAATAACCCCGGCCCCAACGACGCCGGTTGAGACAGTCGCTGATGACGGTGCGACACTGCCCGAACTTGATGTCCGCGTCGGGCGTCACCCGACATTCTATCGACTGGTTTTTGATTGGCCGAGCCTGACTGACTATGCGCTTGAAGGTGCACAAGGATCACAAACCATTGCCTTTGGTGCGCCTGCCCGGATTGATGCAACAGATGTTTCCCGTCGCCTGCCTCAAGGTGTACGGGTGCGTCAGGATGGCACCAACCCGCTTGATGTGGCTATCGAAACCACACCGGCACGGCAATTGCGCCATTTCCGGTCCGGTAACAAAGTGGTGGTCGATATCATGGGGGTGCAGCGTGCACCGGCAACGACCCAAGCGCAAAACCGCACCGCAGGAACCACGGATCCAGCAACAACCGCCCCGACACCACCTGCACCTGCGGCACCCGCGACTGAAACCGCAGCCCAATCCGACGACACCCCCGCAAATGGCAGCGCCGAAGACTCTGGCGATGCCGCGGTTAATGCCGAGGGCGCGGAACTTGACCCGAATTCGCCAGAAGCGCTGGCGCAGGCGGCCCAGAACGCGGAAAACACCGTTCGTACAAACGGGCAGGCACCAGTCGAGCGCGAAAGCATTGGCGATCTTGTGGTCACGGTCGAACAGACTGCGACGGAACTTTCGCTTGGTTTCCCGTTCGGGCAGCCGGGCGGTGCCGCTGTCTGGTCGCGCGCAGGGTTCTTGTGGCTGGCCTTTGATGTCCGAGCCAATCTCAACCTTGATACTGTGCGGCAAGAAGCTGCCCAGATCATCGGGGTGGTTGAACAGGTCGAAAGCCCCTATGCCACGATCGTGCGCATGACGATCCCACCGGGTATCGGCCTTTACACGACCCAAACTGATGCCGGTGACTGGCGTGTCACCATGCAGCAGGGGATAATGCAGCCGGTTGAGAAGCTGGGCCCGTCAATTGAACTTGATGAGCAAACCCGCGCACGCCTGATCGTGCCGCTGGATGATGTTGGGCCGATTATCCCGATTGATGATCCAGAGGTCGGTGACACGTTGCGTGTCACCACAACAACCCAAAGCGGGTATGGCATCGAGGTTTCTTTGCGCTATCCCGAATTTGAGGTTTTGCCATCTGTTCAGGGTGTTGTTGTTGCCCCGATGAATGACAGCGTTCAGGTCGCGGGGCGTGATGACGGTCGGGGTGTGATCGTCACGGCCGAAGATGGTTTGAACATCTCGCCAGAAGGGGCGCGTTTGTTGGCATCGGCAACTGGCGTGCGGGCAGGAACCGGCGATGGCCGCGAAGGACTGATTTTTGAGCTCGAAGAATGGCGTCGTGGCGGGCTTGATAACTACAACAGGACGATCCGCGATCTTCGTCAGGGTATTGCTGATAGCGGTGACGAACATCGCAACAAGGCCCGTCTGGACCTGGCGCAGTACTATCTGGCCAATGGACTGGGCCCAGAAGCCGATGCTGTCATTTCGACAATGGAACACGATGATCCATTGATCGCACAGCGCCTGCAATTCCGGGCGCTCAAGGCGGCGGTAAAGTTTCTGAACCGCGATTACCAGGAAGCCGAACGCCTGCTTGAAGACGAACGTTTGCGTGAAATCCCCGAAATGCAGTTGTGGCGCGCGGTGACACTTGCCGCGCGCGGTCGCCCGAACGAAGGTGCGCGCGATCTTTTGGAAAGCGTTCATATTCTTGACTACTACCCGCCGGAACTGTTGTCGCGCATCGTGCCGATTGCAACCGAGCAGGCGCTTATTGTCGGCAACCCGGAAGCGGGTATGGACATGATCGAGAAGATGCTGGTGACGCCGGGACTGTCCGAAAGCAAGATAATGGATATCCAGTACCTCAAGGGGGTCTTTGAGGAAGAGGCGGGCGAGCTGGAGCAAGCGGTCGCGACCTGGGATCAGGTTGCCGAGGGCGAGAACCGCAAGGCGCGCGCCCATGCAATCTTTGATCGAACAGAACTTTTGATGCGTCTGGAACGTCTGACGGTCGAAGATGCGATTGAGCAGCTTCAAAAGCTTCGATTTGCCTGGCGCGGTGATGCATTCGAGATGGCTTTGCTCAAGCGCATTGGCGAACTGCAGATCGAGAACAAGGATTTTCGTGAAGGGCTGAATACGCTGCGACAGGTGGCGATCTTCTTCCCCAATATGCCGGTGGCCAAAGAAGCAACCGACATGATGCATGAAACCTTCGAAAATCTGTATCTGGGTGACGAGATTAACAACATCTCGGCGATCAAGGCCGTTGCGCTGTATGACGAATTCCGCGAATTGACGCCCGCCGGTGAAAAGGGCGATGAACTGATCCGTCGCCTTGCCGACCGGATGGTCGATGTCGAACTTTTCGAGCGTGCCGAGGATCTTCTGGAACATCAGGTAGACTTCCGCCTGTCCGGTGTTGAAAAAGCCCGGGTCGGGGCGCGATTGGCGCTGGTTTATCTTCTGGATAGCAAGCCCGAAGACACCATTCGCGTTATCGAGGAAACGGAAGTACCCGATCTTTCCGAAGAACTTGCAACGCAGCGTCGCCATCTTCGCGCGCGTGCACTGCTTGATACGGACCGCGGTGCCGAGGCCGTTGCATCGCTTGAGGGTGACTATTCACGTAATGCGGAACTGCTGCGGATTGATCATTATCGCAGCACCCGTGATTACATGTCCGCAGCCGAGACATTCCAGCGTCTGGTGGGCGAAGAGCCGTTTGACGAGGACGGGATCTCTGACGAGCGCGGACGCTACATGCTCAACTGGGCGGTCAATCTGGCAATGGCCGGTCAGGAACGGACGCTTAACATGCTCAAGCGCCGCTACGGCGAGGTCATGGCCCAAAGCCCGTATGCAGAGGCATTCAGCCTGATTACATCATCGCCGACCCAGGGGTTGATTGATTATCGCACCCTTGCGGATCGGGTTGACGAAGTAGAAGACTTCCAAGGTTTCCTTGCAACCTATCGAGACCAGTTGGAAAAGTCTCAGCTTAGTGCTATAAATTAACGTTCAATAAATATATCGTGGTGCCGAATTCGCCCTTTGCGGGTGTGAGCGCTATGATTCTGTTGGATTTTTTGAACGGTAATGAGTGTAGAGCTGTGATGGATCGTGCACTTAAAATGGTCTATTACGATGAGGCAAATGTCGAAAAGGACATTTTTGCCCAGCTTTCGCTTGCCCAAAAACACTATCAGGGCGACGGGATGCCGCGTGACGAATCCGCGACCCGCCGTATCCTTGACCAGATTCACCGCCAAAGCCGTGCGTTTGCTGCTGTTTGCTATGGATATATGCGCAGCAAGGGACTCGGCGTTGCCGAAGACCTTGGTGAAGGTCAGCAATGGTACCGCGAGGCGGCCTATTGGTTTAACGAAGAAGCCACCGCTGGCGGCCCGGTATCGGCCAACAATCTTGGATATCTCTATGCCAAGGGGCTTGGCGTTCAGGAAAATGCCGAAACCGCTGCACACTGGTTTGAAGAAGCAATCGAATTCGGATCGGTCGCGGCCCTCTATAACCTTGGTGTCTGTTATCTCAACGGATGGGGCGTGCCACAGGATGACGAAAAGGCTGTGTCCTATTTCGAACGCGCAAGCGAACTGAACGACCCGTCCGCTGCCAGTGTTCTGGCGTACCTTTATCTTGAAGGGCGCGGGGTGCGTCGCGATCCATCCAAGTCATTTGAATTCAACATGCGCGCAGCACGCGCCGGTAGTGTCGAAGCGGCATCAGCCCTTGGCTACGCGCTGGGTGTCGGGTTGGGCGCAGAACGCAATATTGCCGAAAGCATCAGCTGGTTTGAACTCGCCGCGAGCGAGGGGGACGCCTATGCGCAGGCCAATCTTGCGATGTATTTCTGCCATTCTTCTGATCTGAAATTGTTTAATCGCGGCTGGAAGATGTTGAGCCATGCGGTAGATCAGGGGGATGCATCTGCGAAATATCAGATGACCCAGATCCAAATTTTCGGTGTGCCACATCGCGAACCGGATTATGCCAATGCGCTTGATCTGGCGATGGATCTGGCGGAGCTCAGTCATCCGGGCGGATATCATCTGATCGGTGTGATGTACGAACACGGTCTTGGCGTGCCTGTTGATATGGTACGTGCGGCGACCTGGTATGAACGCGCGGCCCGCAAAGGGTCAGCAAACGGTCAGGCAGCACTTGGACGCCTCTATGCGATTGGCAGCGGTGTCGAACAGGACAATGTTCTTGCCTATTACTGGCTGAAAATGTCCGCACCGACAGAAGACAGTCAGGCGCAGCGTGAAATGGGGGCGATTTACGCCCGCATGAGCGAAAGGGAACGCCAGGTGGCCGAGAAATATGTGACCGAAAATCCCGGTCCGCGTCGGGGCAGTTTTGGCCTCAAGCCGCTTGAACAGGATGTTTTTAAATCCGGTCGCCAAAAAGGCTAAACCGGATATCTGTGGGGCATCAATGCCCAGGTCTAGGGAAGACCAAAAGCCGCCATGCAATGCAGGCGGCTTTTTTATTTGTCCTGTCAGATATTGTTGGCTGTGCTGTTGCGGTGTTGGACCGATCAGCTCAACGGAATGTATTGATATAATTGGAACTTGAGTTAGGGTTTTAAATCAAACTGTTACTTCACGTATTCTGGTCTTGAGGCGAAATGCCCTGCCACCGAGGTCCGCATGAAAGATGAACTGACATCGCTGTGGGAGGCGACTGCCAATGACGCCCCCAAGACCGAAAAGCCCGAAGGCGAATATGATTGCGATGTCATGATTGTTGGCGCTGGCTTTACGGGCATGTCCTGTGCGCTTCGACTGGCCAAGGGTGGCGCATCGGTCATTGTAGTCGATGCTGTGCGGCCGGGGTTCGGGGCCTCGGGCCGAAATGGCGGGCAGGTTATTCCCGGGTTGAAACATGACCCCGAAACGATTGACCGGCTCTATGGTGCGTTCTCGACCGAGTTTGCGGGGAATACCGCCAAAACCACATTTGATCTGATCGCGGAACACAATATCGATTGCGACGCCACGCCAAGTGGCTGGATACAGGGCACGATCAAGCGTGATCACCTTGACTTGCTTGAAACCCGTATGCGGGAATGGCAATCGCGCGGCGCGGATGTAGGCATGCTTGATGCGGCTGAAGTTCAGGCGATTTCAGGCAGTAAACGCCTTGTTGGTGGCTGGCTTGATAACCGCGCAGGTCAACTTCATTCGCTTAAATACATCCGTGGTTTGACCCGTGCTGCGCAGGCGGCGGGGTGTCAGGTGTTTGCCCCCGCGCCAGTTCGCAGCATGAACTGCATTTCCGGAAAATGGCATGGCAAGATTGCCGAGGGCATGGCAACGATCAGAAGTGACCATGTGGTAGTCGCAACAAACGGGTATTCCGGTGACCTGTTCCCGAAATTGCGCAGAAGCCTGATTCCGGCAAACAGTTTCCAGGTTGCGACCGCCCCGCTTGGCGCGGAACAACTTGCCACTGTTCTACCAAACAAAACGCCTGTTTCGGACAGTCGGCGCATTGGTAATTATTTTCGGATTGGACCGGGTGGGCGGTTGATGATGGGCGGACGCGGGACGTTTGCTGATCCGGTTGGCCGTGATGCTTTCAGGGAAATTATCTCGGAGCTGCATGCCTATTACCCGCAGGTCAAATCTGTGCCGATTGAATTTTGCTGGTCGGGCACGCTTGCCATGACCTATGACCATTTCCCGCATCTGCACCGACCGCTGGAGAATATGACCATGGCGGTTGGCTATAACGGGCGCGGCGTGGCCCTGTCGACGTCACTGGGCAAGGCAATTGCCGATAACCTTCTGAGACCGGATATGCCGCTGCCGCTGCGTTTTAGCGACATCAAACCGTTATTTGCCCATGATCTGCACCGTGCCTATGCCACGATGGCGATCTGGTATTATCGACTGCGCGATCATCTCGAACGCTAAGATGAGCTGTTTTTTGTTCGTCTGGAATGGAACGTTTTCGGCCCGCCGGCCTACCCACCGAAACTCTCGACCAGCGATCCGGCGATCAGATACCAGCCATCGACCATCACAAAGAAGATCAGTTTGAATGGCAGGGAAATAATAACCGGCGGCAGCATCATCATGCCCATCGACATCAGGATACTGGCAACCACCATGTCGATGATCAGGAACGGGATGAACAGCAAAAAGCCGATCTCGAACGCGCGGCGCAGTTCACTGATCATGAAGGCCGGGATCAGGGAACGCAGCGGGATATCCTCGGGCGCGGTGACTTCCTCAATACCAGCCAGATTGACGAAAAGCTGAAGGTCGCGTTCGCGCACCTGGGTCATCATGAAGTCATGTACCGGCTGGACGGAGCGTTCGAACCCTTCGAATTCGTCAATATTGCCGTTGATCATCGGTTCCAGGCCCTCGTCCCAAACCCGTTCAAGGGTTGGCATCATGATAAACAGGGTCAGGAACATCGCCAGACTGATCAGGACCTGGTTCGGTGGTGACTGCTGAATACCAAGTGCAGTTCGCAGCAGGCTGAGCACCACGATGATACGGGTAAAGGACGTCACCATCATAAGGATGGCCGGCGCAATACTCAGAACCGTGATCAGGCCGATCAGCTGAATAAGGCGGCCAGATGATGTCACGCCCGGACCGTCACCCAGATCAAAATTGAAAGACTGCGCCTGAACCGTGTCGCCGCCCGCCAAAATGGCAATCATCGGGATCAGTGACCAGATCGCACACAGGGTTAGCCAGCGCGGCGCACGCCACCCGGCTTTTGCCGGTTTTTCATCCTCGGTGCGGGCTGATGGGATATCACGGTTCATGCAGGCGTATTCCTGTCAGTCGGAGCAGCGTCTTTTGTGGCATCAATGGCAATTTCGGTGGTTTCAGGCGACAGGGTCTCGTCTGACGGGGTCTGATTGCCAAGTATTTCGCTGAAATGGGTGCCGATATTGCGTTCGACCACGGTGTCGCCATGTGGTCCAAGCATGACAAGATGTTCGGTATCGTCGCGTCTGAGTAAAACCAGACGGCGTTTGGTGTCGACAGGAACGACTTCGACGACCGACAGGCGTCTTTTCACGCCACGGCGATTGATGTTGCGCGCGCCCGGAACAAATCGCCGCGCCAAAAGGGCAAACACGCCAATAATCCCCAGCACAAAAAGCAGGGCGGCAACAAACCGGAAATAGGCGCTTAGTTCCATCAGGCAGCTTTCCCCGTCAACAACCCGTGATCATCTGTTGGCAGCATTACCATCGCACTTGCGATCACCGTCTTCATGTCCTTGTTTACCGTGCCGTGCAAGGCCAAGCAAGATGACATCCAAACCCCGCCTTTACGATAGCCGTTTTCAAAACAGCGCCTTAGGGGGCTTTGCTATTTGGTGCGTGCAGCCTGTGCATAGGCATTTGTTGCCTGCGCGGTGTTGCTGATGCCACGAAGCTGGCGCTGAATGTCACTGTATTCCTGCTGCATCCGGGTTTCGAATTGCCCCAGTTCCTCGGTCAGTGATGCAAGCAGCGGCGCGACTTCCTGGCGTTGCTCCGGGGCAAGGGTGCGGGCCTGTTCGCACAGGTCGGCAATGCGGCTTTCAAGGGCTGACAGTTCAACGACCTTGCCGTCTTCGAGATATCGTTGTCCGGTGCGGATCAATGACAGGACGCGCTTCAGGTCGTTTTTGAACTGATCGGGCTTGTATTGCTCTGGGCTCATGATGGGCCTTCCCCGTTTACGTCATCTGTTGGTGTTGCCAGGATCTGATCTTCTGGATCGGACTGGCTGCGCGACGGACCGCCATAAATGCGATTGATCCGGTATATATAGTTCAATATCTCGGCGACGGCTGCAAAGGCTTCAAGCGGTATTTCACTTTCAACGTCCACAGCCATCAAAATCTCGGCAAGATCACTGTCCTTGCGGACCTTGATCCCGTTGGCAAAGGCGACCTGCAATATCTGTTCCGCAACGCTGCCTTCGCCTTTGGCACTCAGTGTCGGGGCATTGTCCCGCCCATGCTTGTACCTTAGCGCGACCGCCTTTTGGTCAGGCGCCCCCGGTGCGGCAAGGTCTTCTGTCTTGCTCGCCGGTGTGTCGGTAATGTCATAGGTCGGCTTTTTCCCGCTCATACGGTCCTTCAATTCAGGACGGTTTGCCATTTTTGCCAGTGGCCGGCACCGCTAACAGCGTCGACCATAGACCCAAGATGGTCAACAAAACGTTGTCGACCTGAATGTCGACCCAAATCTTGTGATCATCAGATCGGCAATACAGGCAAAACCATACTGGCCACTAGGCCGGCATGCTGTTGATGGTAGGACAAATTGTCGGGATTTGTTACCGGTCCGAACTCTGAGTGACCGGCGCAAGGGTGCTAGTCGTCGCTGGAGCTTTCGGTCGACTCAGCATCGGCTTTTTTCTTGGAAGCGGCTTTGTCAGACGGGTCGACATTGCCAAGGTGACGAATAAGGTCCTCGCTGACAGCTGCAGAACGGTTTTCTTCCTGAATGCGGTCATAGAGTTCGCGGCGCAGGACCTGAACATCTTCGGGGAAGGTGAAGCCAAGCTTCACGGTTTTGCCACGCACCTCAACGACGGTGACTTCAATATTGTCATCAATGACAACGGAGTCGCCAACTTTTCGTGTGAGATAGAGCATGCAGTGTCCCGGTTTCGATAGATAGGTGACAAACTTAATTCGTCAGATGAGCCCAATATGCCCGGTTTCATAGGCGGGGTCTAGTACTCGCAGTGATTAGAACTATTCTTGGGTGAATTCAACGCTGTTTTTGGTTTTGGCACACAACGTGCATTTGTGTTGGCAGGATTTAACGGGGCGGCAAAAACGGCCTTTCGGAAAATCCCGGCCCGATCAGGGCGTCACGTTAACTTCGGCTTTACCCGCGCACTCAATACTGAACGACGCGCAGACAAGGAGCAGGAAATGGATATCGGCAAACTTGGCATGTTCGCCAATCTCAAGGAGAAGATGGACTGGCTGACACAGCGTCAGGAAGTCATCGCGCAGAATATTGCCAACTCCGATACGCCAAACTACCGCGCCAACGATCTCAAGGAATTCGACCCGAAAAATATCGGCCGCGACCGCCAGTTCATCCTTGCGATGCAGGCGACTACGCCGGGCCATAGTCAGGGTCTTAACAAACCGCAGAACTTCAAGGACGAGGAAGTGCGCAAGAACTACGAAGTCGCACCGGGCAAAAACGCCGTCATCCTTGAAGAACAGATGGTCAAGATGAACGAGAACCAGGTCGATTATCAGACCATGACCCGTTTGTACGCCAAACAGAAAACAATGTTCATTTCGGCACTTGGCCGCTAACCGGTAATCAGAGAGTAAGAAACCATGGAACTCTACAAGGCTTTTAAAATCTCTGCTGCCGGCATGCGCGCGCAGGGGACCCGTCTTCGGATTGCGGCAGAAAACGTTGCCAACGCAGACAGCTTGCCGACCGCGCCCAATCAGGATCCGTATCGCCGCAAGCTCCTGACGTTCAAGAACGTTATGGACCGCGAAGTCGGTGTGGAAATGGTCAAGGTCAATAAGGTGATGCCGGACCGCTCTGATTTTGGTATGAAGTACGAACCAAGCCATCCGGCGGCCAACGATCAGGGTTATGTCCAGACCCCGAATGTCGAAACGCTGGTCGAAATGATGGATATGCGCGAAGCACAGCGGTCCTACGAGGCAAACCTCAATGTGATCCAGTCATCGCGTAGCATGTTGCTCAAGACCCTTGATATTCTGCAATAAGCAGCCGATATAGCCGGGTACGAACACGTTTAAGGATTGAGACCGATGGTCGGAAGCTTCAACGATGCCATTTCTGCCTACCGCAATGCGGCCGCAGGCAAGACCAATACCGTTACGGAAACCGTGACCGGTACGGGCCAGTCCGTAAACCCGGGGGAAAGTTTTGCCGACATGGTGAAGGGCGCGGCATATGATGCCCGCGACACCATGGCGATGAGCGAGCAAATGACCCAGAAAGCCGTCACCGGTGATGCGGAACTGCACGAAGTTGTCACCGCCGTTTCCGCAGCCGAGGTTACCTTGCGTACCGTGGTTTCAGTTCGCGACAAAGCCGTCGAAGCGTATCAGAGCATCCTGAATATGCCGGTCTGATCGGCATTCGCAGACGTGACTGACAAAACCGCGCGATTATTCGTGCGGTTTTTTGTTCTTTTGGAACGATCCACAACGAAGCATTTGATAAGACAGGAAATCATGGCAATACCCGTGATAAATCCTGTATGAAGGATAAAGGCCCGACGCGGCGCGCAAGACAAGACGGCGAGACAGGAAGACCCAATGGATCAAGCTGAAATCATGGACGTGGCCTATGACGCGGTGTGGACACTGCTGAAAGTCACCACGCCGCTGATGCTGATTGCCCTTGGTGTCGGTTTGATCATCGCCCTGTTTCAGGCCCTGACCCAGATCCAGGAAATGACACTGACCTTTGTCCCCAAGATTCTGGTGATCTTTGTCGCGCTTCTGGTTTTGCTGCCGTGGATGATGACCGAGATGATCGAATTCATGGGCCGAATGGTTGACCACTTTATCGGGTTGCCAAACTAGCGTTAACTCCGCCGCACGCCAGCGTGAATATGTAAGGCAGTCGAAGACGACATGGATCTTCAAGAACTTCTTACGCTGAATGTTTACGTCGTCCTGATGACTTTCGCCAGGGTGGGGGCGGCTTTTGCCTTTATGCCCGGAATCGGATCCCGTGCCGTGCCTGCACGCGCCCGGCTTTTGTTTGCCTTTTGGGTGGCGGTTGTGATCTCGCCGCTGGCCGGGCCGTTATTCCCACCTCAACCGGCTGATGCGCCGTCGCTTCTTGTCGGAATCGGATATGAAGTTACGGTTGGCCTGTTTTTCGCCCTGTTTGCCCAGGTCATGTTGGCGGGCATACAGACGGCCGGGTCAATTATTGCCTATCTGTCTTCGATGGCGAACGCCTTTACCGCCGACCCGTTGTCAGGCGCGCAAAGTGCGGTGACGGGTAACTTGTTGATGCAAGTCGCGCTTGTGCTTTTGTTCGCGACCGGGATGGATCATTTGATGATTCAGGCCGTGTTTGAAAGTTATACCTTGTTCCCGCCCGGTGGTGTTTTGCCCGTCGGGGATATGAGCGAATTTTTTGCCAATGCGCTCAATGACAGTTTCGTCATCGCAATGCAAATGTCTGCACCGTTTCTGGTCGTGGCGATTTGTTTGCAAATTGCGCTGGGCTTGCTGAACAAGCTGATGCCGCAATTGCCCGTGTTCTTTGTTGCCATGCCGGTTCAGATCGCGATTGCGCTGCTTTTGTTGACCTTGGCCCTGCCATCCATGATGATGGTCTTTCTTGCATATTTCGAGACCGGGCTTGAGGCGTTTCTCAATCCATAATACCAAGGAGTAGAAATAGTCACCTGTAGAGACACCTTATCGGGTTCTCTGGTTAGGAGAGGCTCGCGCGGCGATGCGGAGCATCGGAAGTGGGCTACGACGCGATCCGGAGGGCGTGATAAGGTCCCGTCCCGGTCGCGCAAACAAACTACCGGCTGGCGTCAGATCAGCTTGACGATGCCCCGCATCGCCTGCACTGTTCTTCCTAGCCAATAGCTCGTTTGCACGATCTCTATTGATGAGTATTTCTGCTCCTTGGTATAAGCCGTGACGGGCGGCGTTTTGCCCCGTTTTGCCAAGCATGGGTGTGCCAATGGCAGAAGAAGACGACAGCCAAAAAACAGAAGACCCCACAAGTAAAAAGCTTGAGGACGCGCGAAAAAAAGGTCAGGTAGCGGTTTCCAAGGAAGTCGGGAACTTCATGATCCTGTTCGGCGGTGGTCTTGTCATGACCATGCTCGGCCCGACCATGGCGGCTGGCGTGCGCGATCTGGCTTTCGGTTTTATTGAACACCCGCATATGATTGATGTGACCCAGGCGGGTGTCCCCGGTCTGTTTGAAGACGTCATACTTGGCATGCTGTGGGTGATGGGCATCCCGTTTGTGCTTTTGGTATTCTTCGCCGTGGCCGGGCATATCGTTCAGAACGGGATTGTCGTCGCGGTTGACCGTATCGAGCCCAAGCCCGAGAAGCTTAATCCGCTAAAGGGCCTCAAGAACCTCTTTTCGATGAAAAGCCTAGTCGAGTTCGCCAAGAACGTCAGCAAGATCATATTGGTCGGTGTGGTCCTTGCACTGGTGATCATGCCCGAACTGGTGGATGTCGAACTGTATCCGCAGCTGTCACTCGGTCTGACGCTTGAACGCCTTTATGACATGATCATCATCCTGTTGATCGCGACGGTTTCCTTGACTGCTGTGATTGCCGGGCTCGACTTTGCCTATCAGAAGTACGAGTTCAATCAGCAGATGAAGATGTCCAAGCAGGAGATCAAGGACGAATTCAAACAGACCGAAGGTAGCCCCGAGATCAAGGCAAAGGTCCGTCAGATCAGGATGGAACGCGCCCAGCAGCGCATGATGTCAAACGTGCCAAAGGCCGACGTTGTCATCACCAACCCGACGCACTTTGCCGTCGCCCTGCAATATGACATCGACACCATGGGGGCACCGATGTGTATCGCCAAGGGGCAGGACAATGTTGCGCTCAAGATCCGTGAAGTCGCCGAAGAACACAACATCACGATCATGGAAAACCCGCCGGTCGCCCGGGCATTGTTTGCCACAGTCGAAATCGATCAGGAAATCCCGCCAGAACATTACAAGGCCGTCGCCGAGATCATCTCGTTCGTGTTCCGTCAGCGCGGCAAGAAGCTGGGCTAAGTATTCTTATCGTTTGCCATCGGCCCGTCGGTAAATCTCTCAGCATAACATTCAAATAATTTTTGATCGCAACGATCTGGATCAATTCACAATTACGGCTTTGGTGGTAATTGTGAATTAATGGTTCCAATTGTCTGGTTCGAATACTATACGTATGACCAAATAGGCTTGGATAAGTCGCAAATATTTTGCCGTTGTTAATAGGAAGACCTTGATGAAGTTGAGGATTGCCGGTCAGATTGCCCTTTCGAACGCGATCATTGTCATCATGTTGATCGCAGTAGCCGTTGGTATAGGTATTGTGAATTCCGAGAGCCGTCGGGCGACTTATGACGCCGCCGAGATTGGCGTGGTTGTCAGTACGGATGTCCCGAACCTGATCAAGGCAATTGAGGGCGCGCGCTACAATGTTATTCAGGTTCAGCAGTGGTTGACTGATATCTCTGCCACGCGCGCGCTTGATGGTCTCAATGACGGGTTCGACGAGGCAGAAGCCGCAGCACAAGGACTTGCTGAAAACCTTACGGTGGCGAAAGGACTGGCTGAAAAGCTCGGTCAAAGTGAACTGCTTGCCTCGCTTGACAAGGTCGAGGCGGCGTTCCCGGCGTATTATGCCGCTGGCAAGGAGATGGCGCAGGGCTATATCGATGGCGGTCCGGAAGTCGGCAACAAGATGATGGCAAACTTCGATGATGCAGCGGCAAACCTTGCCTCGGCACTTGAAATTGCGGTCGAACACACGGAAACCTATAGCAAATCGATCGAAGATGAGCTGGTTGCGAAGCTTACCGGGCTTGAGCGCAATGTGGAGTCTGTCTTTGTTCTGACAACGGTGGTGACCATTGCATCAATCATTGTGTGTGCATTGATTGCCTGGGTCATGCATCGTCGTATTTCTGCACCGGTTGCTGAAAGCGTCACGACACTGGCGCAACTGGCCGATGGCAAATATGACGTCAAACTGACCGAGACCAAGCGCAACGACGAAGTCGGCGACCTGGTTCGGGTTATGCATGTCTTCCGTGAAACAGGCTTGAACAATCTCAAGATGCGCGAGCAGCAGGAAGCTGATCGCCTTGCATCCGAAGAGCAGCGCCGCAAGTCGCTGCGCGAAATGGCCGAGCGGGTTGAAAGCGAAACCCGTCGTGTTGTTGATACCATTTCCGGTCAGACCGGCGAGCTGGCCGAGGCTGCGCAGCGCATGTCGAGCTCTGCCGATCTTGTTCAGGGCAACTCGCAAACCGTGGCTTCGGCCTCCGAGCAGGCTTTGGCAACGGTCGAAGCGGTTGCCGGTGCTGGCGAAGAGCTGAATTCGTCGCTCGGTGAGATCAATAATCAGATCTCGCGCGCCAACCGCGTCAGTGAGGATGCCGTTGAAGCCAGCCGTTCGACGGAAACCACCGTTTCGCAGCTGGCTGACAGTGTGCGTGGTATCGGCGAAGTGGTTGAGCTGATTTCAGGCATTGCCGAACAGACTAACCTTCTGGCCTTGAACGCAACCATCGAGGCCGCCCGTGCGGGTGACGCCGGCAAGGGTTTTGCGGTTGTGGCCCAGGAAGTCAAAAACCTCGCCACCCAGACCAGCCGGTCAACCGATGAAATCACCCGTCAGATCGCAGAAATCCAGGCGGTAACGGATTCTGCGGTGAGTGCGGTGGCAACCATTGCCGAGAAAATCCACGAGATGGACGAAGTTTCGACCGCGATTGCAGCAGCTGTCGAAGAACAAAGTGCCGCAACCTCTGAAATCGCGCGCAACGTCAACGAAACGGCCCAGGCATCGCGTGAGGTTTCTGCCCGGATTAACGAGGTTTCTTCTGAAGCGTCGGGCACCGGGCAGCTCGCGGCTGAAGTCGGAAGCCTGTCGGAGCATGTTGCGCGTGCTGTGCACGATCTGCGAAGCGTGCTGGTGGAGGTTGTCAGAACCTCGACCGCTGATGTGGATCGCCGGACTTCAAAACGTCACCCGTCTTCGCAGGAAGTTTCCATCCGGTTTGGTGGCAAGGCGTCAAAAGCACGTCTTGAAAACATCTCGGAACGCGGAGCGATGCTTGTCAGCAGTGACAACATCGCGTCGGGCACCAAGATTGAGGTTGAACTACCCGGCATCAATAGCCCGGTGCGCGCCATCGTGCGCAATGTCAGTGATGATGGCATCAGCGTCGAGTTCGAGGGCACCAAGCTTGATGACGCTCAGATCAAACGTCTGAGCCGCTAGGGACCGTCGCGCCCGTCAGGGCGGTGCGACCCTACTGAGATTTGTTTTGTGAAAGGCAGGACCAATTCCGGTTCCTGCCTTTTGCGCATCTCACAGCGAAATGATGTGATGCTGTTGATTGCAGGGCCATCCGATGGGCGGTAAACTTGTCGGTAGCCAGTCGGGCCATAAGCAGCTAAAAGTATAGACTATTTTGTTAAGTTATTGTCGTTAAAGGCGGTCGCGTGCTGTTTCGGGGGCTTATCCTTGCTGTAAGTGTCGCATTCGTTGCGTTTGTCTTCGTCCTGATGGACGTCTTGGCAAAGGCAGGGCTTGACGCGCGTCTGATGTGGATTATCGGTGCGATGGTCACCGGTGTGGCTGTGGTGGCGGTGGCGTCGCTTTCCCTGTCGGCAAAGCTTCGCAATGGAGGGCATGACGGTCTCGCGCCGCTGATTTCCGGTTTTGCCAAATCCGACATTGGCGTGGCGCTGATTGATGCCTATGGCAAGACGATCTATGCCAACCCGGCCTTTTCGTCCAAGCTTGGTATTGATGCCGGTTCGGACATGTTGTCCGCGCTTGAGGCCCGTCTGTCGTTCCTGGGGATCGGCGGTGACGAACTTGCCGAACTTCGCACACGGGCGATGCGCGGCGAGGGCGGCCAGATGTTTGTTGATCTGTCGCGCTCTGACAAATTTGCCGATGATACAGGTGCTTCTGAAGACGAAGGTTCCGAAGAACCCGGCGAGGACAACGAAGACGACCGCACCGAGAATACAAAGACATCCGCCAACGGTGCTTGTCTGAGGATTGCTGTTACGGCGGCCAATGCACGTGCGGGTCAAATGCTCTGGACTGTTGACGGGGTTGATCAAACGGTCTTGGCTGATCGCGACGCGTCCGTGCTTCTGCCGTCAGACGAGCCACAGCAAAGCTTTGCCCTTTCTGCGCCACAGGCACCTGAAATGGCCGCCAACCTGCCGGTTGCTGCGGCCCAAGGTGGTTTTGAACATGCTGATCAGATGATCGAACGCCTGCCGGTCGGGGTGTGCGGGCTCGATGAAGACGGGCGCATTATTTACCTTAACCGCCGCCTTGCAAGCTGGCTGGGCGGAGAGCCTGAAGACTTCAATGACGGCACGGTTGAACTCGCCGACCTGATCGTTGGGGACGGTGTGAATGGTGAAGTCAAATTCAAGGTGGCCGGTGGCGAGCCCATTCGCTGCTTTGTGACCCATTCAATCAATGCGCCGGGCACAGGGCCTGTGCGCAGTCAGGCCGTGGTCTTCCCGGATCCGATGCCGGCCCACGAATGGGAACATGCGCTTGCCGAAACCGAACGTCGCGTGCGCTGGTTCTTTGATGAAAGCCCGCTTTCCATTGTTCTGGCGGATATGTCGGGCACGGTAACCGATGCCAACCGTGCCTTTATTGTCACTGCCGGTCAGACACATGACAAGGTCGTCGGGCGTTCGATCCTGGAGCTGATCGTTCCCGAAGATCGCGACGAAGTGGCGCGCTATCTGTCCAAGGCTGTGATGGGGATGGGCAAGGGCGGCCAGATTGAGGCCCGCCTTGCCGGTGCGCGCGGTGTTGCCGCACAGATTTATCTGCAACGCGTCGCAGGCCGTTCTGGCGAAGCCGGTGCGCTGCTTTTGAACTTCCTTGATACGACTGAACAGAAGAACCTTGAGGAACAATTTGCCCAGTCCCAGAAAATGCAGGCTGTTGGCCAGCTTGCCGGTGGGGTGGCACATGACTTCAATAACCTTCTGACGGCGATGATCGGTTTCTGCGATCTTTTGTTGTCCCGCCATGGGCCGGGCGATCCGAGCTTTGCCGACATCATGCAGATCAAACAGAACGCCAACCGTGCGGCCAACCTTGTCAGGCAGCTTTTGGCGTTCTCGCGGCGTCAGACATTGCAGCCGAAGATCATCAATATCACCGATGCGCTGGCCGAAATGTCCAATCTTCTGCGCCGCCTGATTGGCGAGAAGATCGACCTTAAGGTCAGTCATGGGCGTGACATCGGATTGGTCAAGGTCGATCCGGGACAGCTTGATCAGGTGATCATCAACCTTGTCGTCAATGCGCGTGATGCCATGGCAGGCGAGGGCGGAACGCTTACGGTGCAAACCAGCCCCGAAATCATTGACGAGCCGACCGCGACCGGTACCGAGATCATCCCGCCGGGGGATTATATTGGCATCAAGGTGACCGATACCGGTATTGGCATTCCCAAGGAAAACCTGACGCGCATCTTTGAACCCTTCTTCTCGACCAAGCAGCGTGGCGAGGGCACCGGGCTTGGGCTTTCGACGGTTTATGGGATCGTCAAGCAGACCGGTGGTTTCATCGCGGTCAACAGCGAAGAAGGCAAGGGCACGACCTTCACCATTTATCTGCCGCGCTATGAGGCATCCGAGCAAGAGCTTGCCGAAACGCAGGCCGTGATCGAAGAAACCCCGTCACGCGACCTGACCGGAACCGGTGCGATCCTGTTGGTCGAGGACGAAGACGCGGTGCGCACATTTGGCGCCCGGGCGCTGCGCAGCAAGGGATATGAGGTGCTTGAAGCCAATAACGGCGACAACGCGCTTGAAGTCCTGAACAATACGGACAAGACAATCGATCTGGTGATTTCGGATGTTGTGATGCCGGGCATTGATGGCCCGACACTTATTCGCATGCTGCGCGAACAAAAGCCGGAACTCAAAGTCATCTTTATATCGGGCTACGCCGAAGATACCTACCGCGACGAACTGGACGAAGAAAACGGCGTTCACTTCCTGCCCAAGCCGTTCTCGCTTAAAGATCTGGCAACCAAGGTCAAGGAAGTGCTTTAGGCGCTTTGGCGTAAACTGACCGAACAGAAATGAACAAGGCGTCTGGTTTTCAGACGCCTTGTTTTTTTGGTTCATGCGGCGATGTTTTCATCAGTCGGGCCGAAAAATTCGTAGTGAATGCGATCGGTTTTGACACCACGTTTTGCAAGTGCATATACCATTGTGCGCAAGAACGGTTTTGGACCACACAGGAAAAAGTCGGCATTGTGAAACGGCGTGTTGGCCGATAGCCAGTCTGGTGAAATATATCCGTCCTGATCATGCGTTTTCCCGCAGAGATCATCGTTCGTCGGGTCACTATAGAACGTCGCGACAAACATCTTTCCGTGCTGCTTTGCGACTTGGCGGACATGTTTGTCCATCGCATGTGTCCGGCTGTTGAGCGCGCCGTGGACATAGTACGTTTCAATATCAGGGTAATGTGCACCGATAGTTTCTGCCATACTGACCATCGGCGTCAGGCCGACACCCGCTGACAACAATACTACAGGGCGTTCGGGTTCATCGGGCAGGAAGAAATCGCCAGTTGGGGGTGTCAATTCAATAACATCACCAATCTGTGCAGTTTCATGCAAGAAGCGCGACCCGCCTTGGCCGTTTGGCTCCAGCTTGACGGAAATCCGATAGTGATCATTATTTGGTGCACAGGATATTGAGTAGTTCCGCTTGATCGTACGTCCATCTTCGAGCTTAAGGCGCAGCGTCAGATATTGTCCGGGACGATGGGCCAGAACAGGTAACCCATCGACCGGTGACAGCGTAAAGGATGTGATAACGTCACTTTCTGGCTGCTTTGCCGTTATCTTGAATTTGCGCCATCCGTTCCAGCCGCCTTTGCTGTTTTCAAGCGTTGTGCGGATGTCGGCTTCACGATTGATCAGGATATCGGCAAGAAACCAATATGCTTCTCCCCAAGCCTCAAGAACCTCTTGCGTGATATCGGGTGCAAGGACTTCTTCAATGGCAGCAAGAAGTGCGCGGGCTACATAGTCATAATGTTCGGGCAGAATATGATAGCCGATATGTTTGTGGGCAATGCGTTCAACGACCGGAACCAGCGCATCAAGTTTGTCGATATTCTGTGCATAGGCAATGAGCGCGCCTGACAGGGCATGAACCTGTGATCCGTTATCACCCTGGTTGGAGTGATTAAAAAGCGCCCGGATATGGTCATCCTGAAACAGTTTTCCATACATCACCGTTGTGATGTCGCTTCCCCGCGCGGAGAGGGCCGGGACGGTTGATTTTACCAGTTCGATGGTGCGTGGAGAAAGGGGGTTTGACATTGCAAAATCTCTTTTCAGGCTTCGGTTAAAGACAAGGGTAACGGTTCGGCACTTCGGACGAAGTGCCGGTCACGATGCGAAAACGTGACGGAGGCAAGCTCAGTCAGGCGTCTTGAAGACGCTGATCCGGTTTTGTGTCAGGGATGAATATCGGCATGCTGGTGTCCGTGACACGGTTCATACATGACCGCCTTTAGGCGAGACGAGATGCGCCGGGCCTTGGTCTGCATGATCATGGCCACTTCCGGGGACAGCAATTCGTCGGTGGTGGCTGTCCATATTTCAAGCCAGCGATCAAACATGTTCGGGGTAATCCGGTCGGAATGCAGCGTATGCATCACAAGCGGATTTCCTTTGTAACGCCCGGATGCCAGCATCAGTGACGACCAGAAGTCTTCGAGGCGGGCGAGGTGTTCGTCCCAATCTTCAACAATGTCGTCAAAGACCGGCCCAAGTTCGGGGTCCTTGCGCACGCGTCCGTAGAATACCGACAACAGTTCTGTGATCCTTTGCGGGGGGAACTCATCAACATGTTTCATGGCGACCTCTTAATAAGTATTCTAAATGCATATATAGCTATAAATATGCATTGTAAATACCAATTTTATGACATCGCATTTCAAACTGAGCGGTTGCAGTCTAGTGATTTGATATGAAGTGACTTATTTGGCGTTCATGCTGATCAAAAGATCAAACATGCCGCTCTGACGTTTCAAAACATCCGCCAGCGTGACCTGATCCAGGGTTCTGAAAAACGATTCTTCTGCATCTTTCAGGACAACCGCCAGACCACAGGCAACCGACAGCCGACAATTGCCGCGATCTTCACGCATGCATTCGACAAGGGCAGTCTGGCTTTCAAGTTTGCGGACGAGTGTGCCGATGCAAATTTGATCAGGCTGTTTTGCCAGGGCGATCCCGCCGCTGCGTCCCCGGATTGTCTCAATATAACCTTCATTGGCCAGCCACTGCGTGACCTTGGCGAGATGGTTGTATTTGGCCTCATGCAAGTCGGCTATTTCGCGTGTCGACATGAGGCGTCCGTTGGCGGCGGCCAAGTGCATCATGACGCGAAGGGCATAGTCAGTGAAACGGTTTAACTGCATGAATTCATTCTACAGATAAAAATGCGCATTTGGAATGCAAATATTTCTGCGTGGTCACAAGGCGATGAGAACCGGCCGGTCAAGGTTGTAACGTTTAGCCTGCCAGATAAAAGATCGACGCCCCATAAAGGGCCAGCATCGCCACACTTTCCCAGCCGATATTGCCCATGCCGCGTCTCTCGCGGTTAAGCATGCCCAACAGCAACACGCCGCTCATCAGGATAACCAATGCAATGGTGAACAGGTGCTGATTGCTAAAGGCGGCATAGATTGACCCTTCGCGATAGGCGATGTCAGATGCCGCCAGAAACAGCACATCAAAGGCGTTGCCGCCGATAATGTCCCCGACTGCCAGATTAACAGCACCAATGCGTACCGCCGCAATGGCCGAGACAAATTCAGGGAAGGACGTTGAAATCGCTGTCAGGAAAGTTCCAACTGCGGTCTCACTGATCCCTGTTTTGGCAACAATGGCAAGGCCAGCTTGACCGATAATGTGACCGGCAACTGCCGTTAGCAGCGCAAAGGCAAGGAATTCGGCCCACAGTCTTGCGCTGGTTTCCGGGTGACTGTCATGTCCATCCTGTTTGGCGTCTTCTTCGGTCAGATCGGTTTTCTTGGGATGCCACATCGGCTCGTCGCGGATCTCCGACAACAGACTCAGGCCAAACCCGTAAATAATGAACAACAGGATGGATGCCGGATGAATATGCAAGAACGTCCAGTCCGGTCCGGCATAGGCCAGAACCGGCACGGAAAGCATGCTGACAAGTAGTGTCGTTTGCGCAAGGCCGGTTGCGCTGGCAGCGGCATGTTCAAGATTGCCCTTGCGGTAAAACAGGTCGGCAATCGCCAAAAACGTCGTTTGGGCCGCAATCCCGCCAAGCGCATTGCCAATGGCAAGATCGGTATGCCCCTGCCAGGCGGTGGTGACCGAAAGGACACTGCCCGGAAGACTGGTCGACATGCCAACAAACAGCGCCCCGGCGATGATTTGCCCCATGCCCGTGCGTTCGGCCAACTTAACCGCCACCCCCGCAAGGCGGGTTCCGGCAAAACCGATGATCAGCGTGCAAACTGCAAAGGTCAGCACAATCATGCCAAGCGACTGCTGGCCAAGGTCAAAGGGCATATACGACTTTCCACAATCAGATAAGGCTTGATGATGTAACTACTGGCAGGCTTGCTTGTTCCCTTGGCATCGGGTTTTGTTTGCCAACGCAATGCTCGTGGTTGGCAATTCACGTTCGCGGGTCTTTTCTCAATCCAGGGAATTCGGTACCTGATCCTTGTCGGGCCGGGGCATTTCGGCGGGTTTGGCCAACCGGCGTGTTTCGTGCTGGTCAAACCAAATATTCCCACGTATCGTCTTGTCAAAAGGGCAACTGACCCGAAAAAATTTATCCCGATAAGATTAAATCAAGAAACTTCGGGGGGGCGGCATAACAAGAATAATGAAACTGCCGTGGGGGCTGTATGGTGCGCAATTCAAAGTATCGTTTTGTCAAAATTTGCGTGCTCGCAACAATTGGCTTTGTTGCCCTGCTGTTGTCCTTTGGGCTTTTGCCTTCTGCCAGTGCCGAGCAAAGATGCCTTCGGATCGCGATGCCGGAAATCCTTGCCGATCAATGGAAACTCGATATTTATCATCAGGTTATGAAGGATGAGGGGCTTTGCGTTCATCCCCGTATGTATCCTCAGGTCCGGGCTGTTTATGCTCTGCGCCTTGGCAGGATTGATGGTGTTTTCGCTGCACGGGATGATTTGCCCCGTGAGGCAAATGTCGCGATGGTGCGCGGGGACGTCCTGTTGGGGGCGCTAAACGGCTATCTGATTGTGCGCGATGGTCCCGTCAAAGGTATCGAAGACCTTGGTGACGAGGTGCTCGGCGTGCCGCTTGGCGCGACATGGTGTGACAAGCTGTTGGGAAACTATCCGAATGTTGTCAAAGTTCCACGCGGCGCATCAATGTTGCAGGAAATGCTGGCCGAAGGGCGAATAGATGCCATGCTGCTTGATGCCTATTCGCTCGGGACCTCCGGGGGCATACCGGACGGGTACAAGGCCATCACAGTTGATCACTTCGAAGTTCATAGCTGGCTAAAAGCAGAGTATGCCCAACTCAAGCCGCAGTTCGACCGGGCTACCAGCGCCTTTCTTGCCGCGCTTGGCCAATAGGGCGTCTGATACGCTTCAGTCATCAGTAATGACGTTGGCCTTTGATGTGCGCATTTGCCCGTCAATTTGGAACTCGTAAATATCGGTATGGTCGGGCGCTTGTCGTGTGGAAACGTGCGCGACTTAGATGATCATCAAAACCTATACGTTTGCCTTATCCTGGAGATAAACAGGAGCTTGCAGGGGCTTTTGGATTGCGCTTATAGTTTTTCCCATAACGGCAAAAGCCGAACCTGAATATCAATGATAATGACCCGACCGCATTTAAATGACGGCGGGCAATCAGGAAGGTAAAGCAACCTGTCCCACAACGATTGGGATTGATGTTGCCTTGGGGGTATTAACATGGCGCTTCGCAAGCCAAATGCGATCGTTCGCTCGTGGATGTTTGCTGTCATTCTTCTGACAGCGCTTTTCCTTTCATTTGAACTTTTGCCGTCGGCACGTGCAGACGAGGAAGTCTGTCTTAAGATTGCCCTGCCAGAAATGGCGGACCATGACCGTTCCGCCGAACGGTATCGTGCGGCAATGGCGGAGGCGGGCTTGTGTGTTCAGCCGGTTTGGCTGCCCAACAAGCGGACGGCGGTTTCGCTGAAGCGCGGTGAAATTGATGGCGTGTTTGCCAGCGGGGATACCATTCAACAATCCGCCGGCGTGCCGCTTGTCGCCGGTGCAGTCGTGGTCGGGCGTCCCAAAAACGTGCTGATCACCGCAGATACAACGATCCATGCCCTAAGCGATCTTAAGGACAAGGAGATCGGGGTATGGCTTGGTGATGATCGTGGCAAACAGGAACTGGTTGGCCTTGCCGATATCGTGATGGTTCCAGGTGGGGCGGACATGATGTTGCGAATGTTGCACCTTGGGCGGCTGGACGGACTGTTGATTGACGATTTCTCCCTTAATCAAAGTTCAGGTGTGCCTGAGGGCTATCGCACGATCGAGCTCGAAGCCCATACGACATACAGCTGGCTTCGTAAGGAATACGAGGCCCTGTTGCCGCAATTCAATCGCGGAACATACCTTTTCCGAGCTTCGCTGGAACCGGAAACGGGAACCGAAACAAAGTCGTGAATCTCCAGACCTGATCTGATAAGTTGAAATTGTATCATCTTATCTAATGTTTCAGATCAGGCTTGGAGTCCGCTTTATGCGGTTGTTCGGTACCGCTAGTGTGTTGATTGCCCTTGTGATTCTCATCGGGCAGCCAATTTCAGTAAGAGCACAACCGTGTTTGCAACTGGCTGGTCTTGAAGATGCCATCGGCAGAGAAGTCGGTGAAAAGCTCGAACATATCTTTGCAGGTCATGAGCCCTGCCTTTCAGTGCAATATATGCCTGCAAGTCGTTCAGAGGCGATGCTTCTGAGTGGTCAGATTGACGGAGATTTTCCAAGGTTGCCAGAGTTTGCGCCTTATGTCGGCGGCAAGGCAGTAATGGTTCCGGTCCCGCTGATATCCGATGATGGGATGTTGGTAACCTCTGACCCCACCATCACATCCATTGATGATCTTGGTGCCGTGACGTTGGGGCTTCGGCGTGGCACGAAATGGTCGTTGGAGGCCTCTGGCGCGCATATCAACCGGATATTCTTGCCATCATATGACATCGTCGTTGATATGTTTCTAAGAGGTCGTCTGGATGCGTTTCTGATCGAAAGCGACAATCTGAAACAGTATGAGGCGCAATTGGTTTTTGCGACCAGAACCCTGGTCAGACACGGCCGCGCCTATCTTTGGCTCGCAAAAAAGAATGAAAAATATCTGCCAGAAATCACGCGTGTGCTGAACCAATCTGATTTTCAGGCTCTTGATATCTACGATCGATGAACATCAAACACCGTCTGGCCGCGGTGTCGCGCCCTCAAGACCTTCATCAAGACCATCATCTGACCAGTCTATTTTCCGTTATGCGGCCTAAGACATGTTGGCCAATGGAGGCTTGCGTCTTTGCCGGGTAATAAAATCCATTGCAAATGATTTAAAACTTCGCTGTATGACAGAGGCAGGTATGCGTCACCACGGCCTGCACTCATAACCGGCATTAAAGCCGGATAGATAAACCATTTTTTGGAAACGCCCCATGATGCCCCTGTTTGGCGAAGCTGCCGCCCTAACTGCTGCACTCTGTTGGGCGACATCGAGCATGATCTTTTCCAATGTTGGCGGCAAGGCCGGTGCACAAACCGTCAACCGTGGACGTCTGGCATGTTCGATCTTTTGTCTGACCTTCTTGCACTGGATCCTTGAAGGGCAGCCATGGCCAAACGCCGTCACCTGGGAACAGCTTGGCTGGTTGTCGCTTTCTTCGGTGCTGGGGCTGGTGATTGGTGATGCCATGCTGTTTCAGGCCTTTGTTCTGATTGGGGCGCGACTGTCGATGTTGTTGATGTCGACAGTTCCAATCATGGGCGCGATTCTGGCCTGGGTCCTGTTTGATGAGACACTTCGACCGATTGAAATCACCGGAATTGCATGCGGTGTGGGCGGGGTCTTGATTGTCATTCTTGGCAAAAAGGGCCGGCCGATCGGGCTTGAGGGGCGCAATTACGTCATTGGCATTTTGTTTGGTCTTGGTGGTGCGGTCGGGCAGGTCGCAAATCTGATCACCGCGAAATATGCTTTGATCGATGGTTATTCCGCGCTTTCCGCGACCTGGATCAGAACACTGGTCGCGGTAATTGCCATGTGGGGACTGGCGGTCATCCTTGGCCGGGTGCGTCGGACTGTTACGGCCTGTATCGCGCCGGATGTTGGCAAATGGCTGTTGCTAGGCGCCCTTGTCGGGCCTGCCATCGGCGTATGGCTTTCGATGCTGGCGGTTCAGAATGCCAATGTCGGGATTGCCTCAACCCTGATGGCGCTGCCGCCGGTTATTCTGATCGTCTATGAAGGCTTGATCCTGCGCAAGCCTGTCGGGTTTCAGGCAGTGGCGGGAACGTGCCTTGCGTTTGGCGGGGTTGCCTTGCTGTTTATGCCCTGATCAGTCCGACGGTTTCCGGGCGATCTGGCGACGCTGCCAAAGCAAAAGCCCGCCAAACAGGTTGGCGAGGATGCTGCAGCCAAACAGGATGCTTGCCCAAAGCGGCAAATCAAAGAGGGCGGGTGTGCCCTGGATGGTCGTTGCGGTCATTGCCGACGCGCCAGCAGCTTTCTGGCCGCCCGCCGGAACGGCAGTGGTATCGGTTGGCTGATAGGTCAATTGCACAACATGCCCCATGCCATCGGCCACCTTGAGGTGGAGTTCACTTGGCGCATCTTGTGTTGATGTGTTGCCAAGCCCAAGGGAGAACTGGCCGATCCGGTCCGTACGCGCCTTTTGCCAGACCTTGCCGTCCTTGGTTGTGACAACAACCTCGGCAAAGGCCATCGGGGATCCGTCAGTATATCGGAAACCATAGGTCTTTGTTTGGGCGCTGTCTTCGACCTGCCAACCAGCACCATGGGCATGGGCCGATGTCGAAGCCGCCAATGGCCCCGCAATCAGCAGGGCCATCAGAACCAAAAGGCGATAAACGGCGATCCGTGCCATCATCATTCTTCAACGGCAAAGGAAAGAGTCGCGCGGAGGTTATGGTTGCCAACGCCTTCCTCGGCATCGGGCATATCGGCCGCGACACGCACAATCCACAAACCCGGGGCAGAAACCCGGATCTTGGCAATGCCGCTGCCATCTTCAGTGCTGAGTGTTTCGGTTGCGTAAGCCCAGGAGGACGGTGTTTCGGTAAATCCGGCATAGGTTGCCAGCACCGATGTCGTCAACGGGTGGCCGTTTAGCAGAATCCGGAATTCTGCATCCTCGCCAACCTTGGTGTCACGCGGGTCGCTGAGCGGGACGATCTCAAGCATGTCGCCAATCGGTTTGGTGACAAAATCAGAAGTGCTTTCGCCGCCAACCAGAAGTTTGGCAAACTTTTCATAGCGGGTCGATGCAATGGCGTCCGGGTGCTCGTCAGCACCACCAGCCTGCCAGCCATCAGGGGTTTGTGACCAGACAACACCCAGACGATGCGCGGCAATCCAGCTGGCTGCTTTGGGAATATCAAAACTGCCGATCAGGTTGGGGGCATGTTCGTTAACGGAGATCGCAAGTTCTTTGGTGGTGTCTGTCGCAATCAATGTGGCGCGAACATCATTCACGCCTTCTGCTTCTTCGGGAAGACCAAACTGATGGGTCGAATCAAGAACAAGTGTCGCATTCTCGCCCGGTTTTGCGTTCGCAGGGGTGTGGCTTGCGATGAATTCATGGGCGCTTGCCGACATGCCGATCAGGAATGTTGCCGCGCCAATCGCCATGCTGGCTGCGAACTTTGATTGAAACATTTGCGATCCTTTGGGAAATTGGTTTTATGGGAGAACAATGTCGGGTATGAATTTTTCAAAAAAGATCATACTCGTCAAGCCGTTGATTTTGAAAGGTAGTCAATATGACCCGCGTGACCGTATCGATTGAAGACGATCTGATGGAGGCGTTTGACGCTTTTTTGGATCATCGGGGGTACACCAATCGGTCCGAAGGGTTTCGGGATCTGATTCGTGAAAAACTTCAAAACACCAAGTTGGAAGAAAATGCCGACGGGGTCGGGATTGCGGTTCTGAACTATGTTTATGATCACGAAGAACGCATGCTGGCATCGCGTTTAATGAGCACCCAGCACGAACACCACAATCTGACCGTCTCCACGGTTCACTTCCACATTGATCATGATACCTGTCTTGAAAGCGTGACCTTGCGCGGACGCCTTTCCGAAATTCGTGCGTTTGCAGACAAGGTATTGGCGCAACCCGGTGTCCGGCATGGACAACTTTATTCCGTGCCGGGAGAGCTTCATGTCGAGACCCATCACCATGGCGGTGATCACGAAGGTCACCCGCACAAGCACGAACATCTGAAAATTTCGACCTGATTTTCGGGCGTGGCAGCACCCAGTGGCCGGGAGGGCGCTGTCTGAGGACGCCGTGCGATGGCTCTAAAACCGCAAGGCATTTGACAACTGCACCTCCCATCCCCTGAGGGATACGCGTTTGGGACGCGATGCGAGAAGCATACTGCCTGCCTGCCGGAATACAATGTGCTGAGAATCCAAATAAATGTGCATGGCGTCCAATTCTTGCGACGTCGATTGTTCAGCCTGCCCTGTCGGAGGTGCCGGTGCCATTGCCATGATCTGGTTAAACGGCTGCCCAATCCCTGTTTGTGCAGGATTTTCCCCGGACGCGACAGCTCTTGGGAATGCAAACGGCGTCGACTTTCCTGCTTGATAAACAGATAAATGAGAACAAACTTGCAACATCCGAAGTTTTGTGAGAATGTTCGCATTATGTTCTCAGTTGTTTTGTTGATGAGAACGCGGTGGCAGGCCGCGGCAACAGGCAAGACAGTCTAGCGGTGGCGTTCCGCATCTAGGTCCGGGGAACCGCCTGCGTTGCATCCAACCCGGCCCTGTGGAATAAGAGAGTTCGAGCAATGATTCAGACCGCGCTGCATTTGGTGGATAAGGATACTATGGATAAGCAGAAGGCACTCGAAGCCGCCCTTGGGCAGATCGAACGGGCATTTGGCAAAGGTTCGATTATGAAGCTGGGTCAGCGGGAAAGCGCCGTTGATATCTCCGCAATTTCAACCGGTTCGCTCGGTCTTGATATCGGGTTGGGCATTGGCGGTCTGCCGCGTGGCCGTATCGTCGAAATTTATGGCCCGGAAAGTTCCGGTAAAACCACGCTTGCACTCCATACCATCGCCGAAGCCCAGAAGCTTGGCGGGACCTGTGCCTTTGTCGATGCCGAACACGCACTTGATCCAAGCTATGCGCGCAAGCTGGGGGTAAACACCGATGAGCTGCTGATTTCCCAGCCCGACGCTGGCGAGCAGGCGCTTGAAATTGCCGACACGCTGGTACGTTCGGGTGCGATTGATGTTCTGGTCGTCGATTCGGTTGCGGCCCTTGTGCCGCGTGCTGAACTCGAAGGTGAGATGGGCGACACCCACGTGGGTCTGCAGGCCCGCCTGATGAGCCAGGCGCTGCGTAAACTGACCAGTTCTGTTTCGCGGTCGAACTGCATGGTCATCTTCATCAACCAGATCCGTATGAAGATCGGTGTGATGTTTGGCAGCCCGGAAACCACCACCGGTGGTAACGCGCTGAAATTCTATGCCTCTGTCCGTCTTGATATTCGCCGTATTGGTCAGATCAAGGACCGTGACGAGGTCGTGGGCAACCAGACGCGCGTCAAGGTCGTCAAAAACAAGATGGCGCCGCCATTCAAGCAGGTCGAATTCGACATCATGTATGGCGAAGGCGTTTCCAAGATGGGTGAAATCCTTGATCTTGGTGTCAAGGCAGGCATCGTCGAGAAATCCGGTTCCTGGTTCTCTTATAACTCGACCCGTATCGGTCAGGGCCGCGAGAACGCCAAGAACTTCCTGCGCGAAAATCCGGAAATGACCAAGGAGATCGAAACCAGCATTCGCGAGAGCGCCGGTCTGATCGCCGAAGCCATGACCAACATGAGCGAGGATGATCCGGTCAACGACGATTGATCTGATTGATCTTTCGAACGGATTGCAGAAAGGCGGGATCAACATTGGTCCCGCCTTTTTCTTTGTTCATTTACGCCAACAGGTCGCGTTGCCCACATGTGGGACTATGGGGACGATTTTTGCTGCCACTGGCTTGGTGTTTTGCCGGTAATCCGCAGGAACTCGCGATTGAAGTTCGACTTGGTGTTAAAGCCGCTTGCCAGCATGGTGTTGCTGACATTCTCGCCGGCATCAAGTGCGCGACAGGCATGGTCGATCCGGTATTTGTTGATATAGCGCGACACATTTTCGCCCGTAACCGCGTTGATCGCCGTTGAAACCTGTTTAAGCGGATATCCCAAACGCCGTGCGATGCGCGCCAGGGTCAGATCGGGATCAAGATAAAGCTTCTCGCGGCTGACCAGTTCTTCCAGCTGTTCCATGATTTCTGCAACCGGAATGTCGGGATCATGATTGGCGGTGTCCGGCTCGGTCTGTCCTTGCTGATCATCATCCTGCGCAAGCGCAATCGCGGGTGACAGGGCCAAAAAGCCGATGGCGAGCAAGGCCAGCGACGAGAAGATGCTCAGGATAATGCCCGGTGCGTCCCTTGCACCCAGTTGCAGGGTCGCAGAAATCAGGGCGTCACTTGCTGCCGAGATGATCAGGGCAATGGCAATCACCCGCCAGATCAAGGCCGGGACCGGACCGGATGCCAGACGCGTGTGGGCCAGTTCATTGCGTTGACGGTGCAAGACCAGAAGAATTGCAAGCCCGTACCCGACAAACAATCCCCCCAGCAGCGCATCAATCAGCATTGGCGCGATCGTCACCACCCCGGCCATCACGATCGGGGTGGCAAGATGCCAGATATCGCTGCGCTGAAAACGCTGGTGCACGCCGCCTTCAAGAAACGCGACCCATGCCAAAGCCGGGATTACGGATGCGGTGATCGGCTGAACAAGGCGCAATTCCGTCACGCCGTAATAGTGAACGATGGAAACGACGACACTTTGAACCGCACAGGCCAGCAAAAGAGCCCCCAGCAACGGTGTGGTTTTTTCAAACAGCACAGAGCGGACAAACAGGAAAACCAGCAGCAGGGCAACAATCAAGGGAACGGGTAAGGCAATCATGGTGGCGGCACTATCCAGACGATCATGTCCCAAAACCGGTTTTGCACGTCCTGAAACCGGTTCGAGGACGCCACAAACCGCAAGGCAGGTGCAATTTGATGTCCGTGAAACTTAGAACACGGATTGAAATCATGAAACACGTAACTTCCGCACCTGTCGTTGCCGTTGGCATTCTCGCAACCCTCGGGTCCATGCCGGCTCATGCTGGTGGTGATCTGGCAGGATATGATCGATTTGATGTTGATGCTGCCCATCGTTCGCGTCCGGTTGCGGCATCCATCTGGTATCCTGCCGATACATTCATCTATCGCGCCCCGGTCAATCAAAGCGCGATCTGGAAAAGCACGGATGCCTATATCGGCGCGGCTGTTGCGCCTGGCAAACATCCCCTGATTTTGCTGTCGCACGGTTCGGGCGGGAATATGGACGCGATTGGCTGGTTATCGTCGGAACTGGCGCTTCGCGGGGCCATGGTGCTTGCGGTCAATCACCCCGGCAGCACATCGGGTGACTCATCGCCGCGCCGCCAGCCAGAGCTTGGCCCGCGTGCGATGGACCTTCATGCCGCCCTTGATCAGCTTCTCTCACACCCGGAGTTCGAACCATATATCGATCCTGATCGCATCGCGGCGGTGGGCTTTTCGCTTGGCGGGGCGACGGTGCTCAACCTTGCCGGGATGCGTTTTGATCGGGATGCCTATCGCGAATACTGCCAACGGTTTGGCGCGACGGTTCAGGATTGCGCCTTCCTGCAAAAGGGCGGCGTGCGTCTTGATCAACTGCCCGCGGATTTTGAAGCTGGATCAAAAGACCCCCGCATATCCAAATTCATTGCGATCGAGCCGGGCATGACATTTGCGGTTAATGACGCCAGTCTTGAGGATGTTGATCCGGATTTGCTGTTTATCCGTCTCGGGCGCGAAAATGGCTGGAAGGCAGCAGATATTACAGAGACCGGCAGCAACCTTTTGGGAAAGTTGGATAACCCGTCCTATGCGGTTTTTGCCCCGGCCGATCATCTGACCTTCCTTGGTGAATGCAATCCGGGGGCGGCCGAATTTTTGGCAAAGATGGAAGATGATCCGATCTGTTCAGACCCCGAAGGCACGGACCGCGTCCTGATCCATCGCCAGATTATCGATGAAATCAGTCGCTTTCTTTCGCTTGATCCCGGTGCATCGTGAAGTGACCGGTCAACACCAAGATGGGCGCGGGGGGATCAATATTGGTCTCCCCATTTGCACCTGCCCCAAAATGATCACGATTGGGAAAATACCCCGGAAAAATACGCCTTTCCAATGGGGTGTGTTGATAAAAAGAATACATTGAAAAACTGTCACCGGAACAATTCCCGGTTGTTGTCGTTTGAAATCCTGTGAGCATCAACAAGAGCAAACAGGAGAAAGATCATGTCGAACACGATGAAAAAGCTTTTCGCAGTCCTGATGATTTCAGGCATGGGCCTTGGCCTTGCTGCCTGTGAAACCGCCGAAGGTTTCGGCGAAGACGTCGAAGATGCTGGCGAAGCCATTCAGGAAGAAGCTAATTGATAGATCGGTCCTTGCTTGTGTTGCTGACAGACCGTTTGGCTGCACCTGAACAGGTTGCGCCAATGGTGTGTCAGCGAACACCGAAAAAGGAGATAAGAATATGTTAGGTTGGGCACTATTCTGCTTGGTTTTGGCACTGATCGCAGCCGTTCTCGGCTTTGGCGGACTTGCCGGGGCCTTCGTTGGCTTTGCCAAGATATTGTTCTTCGTCTTTATCGTGCTGTTTGTGATTTCCCTTGTGGTCAACGCATTCCGCGGCCGTCGTCCGCCCGTTTGATCAAGCCATCTGATTGAGACATTTACAAATCTGCGATACGAGCAACGCTTTGGAAAAAGGACGCCAAAATGGCGTCCTTTCTGCATTTGGGCCAAACCTGATCGTCGCGATAACAGTTGCACGCGCATGCATGGCGCGCCAAACTATTGCAATAAATAACAAGGCGGGCACAATGCCCGATATTCGGACTTGAATGGAGCATTCAGCAAAGATGGAAACGATCACAAAGCGTCTTCTCGCCATCCTGATGGTTCTTGGTTTTGGTCTTGCCCTTGGTGCCTGTGAAACCGCCGAAGGGTTCGGGCGCGATATGGAAAACCTTGGCAAGACGATCCAGGACAGTGCAAACGACTAGTCCGAAAACGGCACACATTCCTGCAGTCCCGCTTTATACAGAACGTCTTGAGCTCTCTGGCGTGCGGCTGGCTGACATCCCCGATCTTTATGCCTTCCTTGGTGACAGTACAGCCATGCGCTTCACCCAGTGCGATGAAAGCTTTGCGGCCTGTCGCAAGCGTGTATTGGTGCATGAATGGTTCCGGCGCCGCGACGGTTTTGCACCATGGGTTGTGCGGCTGCGCAAGACGGGCCGTATCATCGGCTGGGGCGGGCTTTATACCGATCCGTTTGACCCTGGCTGGGGACCGGAACTTGGCTATTACCTGGCCCCGGCGGCGTGGGGTCAGGGATTTGGTCGGGAACTGGCGATGGCCGCACTTGAACATGCGCGTGACATGACGCCAATCAAGGAGTTAACGGCCTTTGCCCATCCCGAAAACACCGCATCGCGCAAACTGCTGCTGGGGCTTGGGTTTGAACCGGCCGGGTTTGTTGCGGCAATGAACCGCGACCGATTCACATTTCTGCCTTGAGGGTGGTGAATTTCGGGTCGGCAAAAGCAGTTTAAAAGCCATCTGATCGCCAATTTCTGGAAAACTTGCGGCAAATGCCCCGGACTCCTTTCGCCTGACTGGACAGGGCAGGGCCGAGCCGCTAAATAGGGCAGTCCGTTCGCCAGCATGGCGGACGCAGTTGTTCCGCGTTTTCCGGGTTGGAGAGATATGCAGACCGTTAACGATATCCGCACCACGTTTCTGGAGTTCTTCCGCAAGAACGGCCACGAAGTCGTTTCCTCCAGCCCGCTGGTGCCGCGCAATGACCCTACCCTGATGTTCACCAACGCCGGGATGGTTCAGTTCAAGAACGTTTTCACCGGTCAGGAACACCGCGATTATTCGCGTGCCGCGACCTCGCAGAAATGCGTGCGCGCCGGGGGCAAGCATAACGACCTTGAAAATGTCGGTCATACCGCACGCCATCACACCTTCTTTGAAATGCTCGGCAACTTCTCGTTTGGCGACTATTTCAAGGAAAACGCGATTGAGTTTGCCTGGAACCTGATCACCAAGGAATACGGTCTTCCGGCCGACAAGCTGCTGGTCACGGTCTATCACACCGATGACGAGGCACATGCTCTTTGGAAAAAGATCGCCGGTCTGACCGATGATCGTATCATCCGTATCCCGACCTCGGATAACTTCTGGTCGATGGGTGATACTGGTCCGTGTGGTCCGTGCTCGGAAATCTTCTTTGACCATGGCGATCACATCTGGGGTGGCCCTCCGGGGAGCCCGGAAGAAGACGGTGACCGTTTCATTGAAATCTGGAACCTCGTCTTCATGCAGTACGAGCAGATGGCAAATGGTGATCGTGTCGATCTGCCAAAGCCGTCCATCGATACCGGCATGGGCCTGGAACGCATTGCGGCTGTTCTGCAGGGCAAACACGACAACTATGACATCGATTTGATGCGCGCGCTGATCGAAGCATCGGCAGACGCCACCAATACCGATCCGGATGGCCCGCATAATGTGTCGCACCGCGTGGTTGCCGACCATCTGCGTTCCACCAGCTTCCTGATTGCCGATGGCGTTCTGCCGTCCAATGCCGGTCGCGGGAACGTTCTGCGCCGTATCATGCGCCGCGCGATGCGTCACCTGCACATGATCGGAACCCAGGACCCGGTGATGTATGAACTGGTCCCGTCGCTGGTCCGCAAAATGGGCGGTGCCTTCCCGGAGCTGGTCCGTGCACAGGCACTGATCGAAGAAACGCTCAAGCTCGAAGAGCAGGGCTTTAAAACCATGCTTGATCGCGGTCTCAAGATGCTTGATGACGCCACCGATGGCATGGATGCTGGCGCGACCCTTTCGGGTGAAGTCGCCTTCAAGCTTTATGACACCTATGGCTTCCCGCTTGATCTGACGGCTGATGCGCTTAAAGAACGCAAAATCGGCATTGATGAAGACGGTTTCACGTCCGCCATGGAAGAACAGAAAGCCAAGGCACGTGCCGCCTGGTCCGGTTCGGGCGAAGCTGCGACCGAGGAAGTCTGGTTTGACATCAATGACCGTGATGGCGCGACCGAGTTCCTCGGCTATGAAACCGAAACCGCCGAGGGTGTTGTTACCGCACTGATCAAGGACGGTGCCGAAGTCAAATCCGCATCTGCGGGTGATGAAGTTGCCGTTCTTGCCAACCAGACCACCTTCTTTGGGGAGTCCGGTGGTCAGCAGGGCGATGCCGGTGTGATCAAAACCGAAAACGGTGCGATCATTGAAATCACCGACACCCAGAAAAAGCTTGGTGCCTTGCATGTGCATCTTGGCAAGGTGACCGAGGGCGACGTCAAGGTGGGCGATGCTGCGGAATTCCGCGTCGATCATGCCCGCCGCTCAAGCCTTCGTGCCAACCACTCGGCCACCCATCTTTTGCATGCAGTTCTGCGCAAGCATCTTGGCGATCACGTGACCCAGAAGGGATCCCTGGTCGCGGCTGATCGTCTGCGTTTCGACATCTCGCATCCCAAGGCCGTCACGGCCGAGGAAGCAGCCGTGATCGAAGCCGATGTGAACAGCCTGATCCGCGAAAACAGCGAAGTCACCACCCGCCTGATGACCCCGGACGAGGCGATTGAACTCGGTGCAATGGCGCTGTTTGGCGAAAAATACGGCGATGAAGTCCGTGTTGTTTCGATGGGCGAACCTGTTGCCAATGAACATGCCTATTCGCTTGAACTTTGCGGCGGTACGCATGTGAAGCGCACCGGTGATATCGGCATGTTCAAGATCGTTTCCGAAGGTGCTGTTTCAAGTGGTGTGCGCCGCATCGAAGCACTGACCGGTGCCGATGCTGCCAACTACATGTCGGCACGTGAAAACGTTCTGGCTACTGTTGCTGCGGATCTGAAAGCTGTCCCGGAAGATGTCCCGGCACGTGTTAAGGCACTGCAGGAAGAACGTCGTCGTCTGGAACGCGAAGTTTCTGATCTGCGCAAGAAGCTGGCGACTGCTGGCTCGGGCGCGACGTCGGGTGGCGATGCCTTCAAGGAAGTCAATGGTGTCAAACTGGCACTGCGTTCGCTTGACGGTATCCCGGCCAAGGAACTCAAGGGCATGGTCGACGAACTCCGTGAACAGATGGGGTCGGGCATTGTTGCACTTGTGTCCGGTGACGGTGGTAAGGCCTCCATCGTTGTTGGTTTGACCGAAGACCTTAAAGACAAATACAGCGCAGTTGACCTTGTGCGCATCGGTGTTGAGAAGCTTGGCGGCAAGGGCGGCGGTGGTCGTCCGGATATGGCCCAGGGCGGCGGTTCTGATCCGTCCCAAGCGGATGCCGCACTGGCCGCGATCGAGGCGCATATCGCGGGATAAGCGATCTCAGCCACAAAAGTATGAAGAATAAAAAGGGCCCCAAACGGGGCCCTTTTGTTTTGTCTGATGATTATCAGTCACGCCAGTGGCAAAAGAATATCTGTAATCGCCTCATGTTCGGCGACGTCTGGATAAAACGCGATCCGCTGGAAAATAAGTGGAAAGTCACCCGGTGTTTCACCGCTGTGCGGTAGCCAGTCACGATAAAGCGCAAGCGCACTGTCGCGTAATGTCTGGTCGTTGCCGATATGGCGCAGTTTTGCATAGCGTCCGGCGGGCAGGGTTTCGCAATAGAAACCCTTTTTGTTTTCTTCCTCTGACAAAACCTGATCGGTGGCAACGGCAAGGCCCATGCGAAATTCATCGGCTGGAGTGTCTTCGGGGTTGCACCAGAGGATATTGAATGTTGCGTGTTTTGACGGATGCAGATGATGGATCTTGCGCCAGGCAATAAAGCGCTGGATGGTCTCGCCAATCCGGGCCGGCGAGCCAATATGATCCATGCAGGCGGTTCGGGTTTCCGGGAATTCGATGATGGTGACGTTATCAGATTCCGTGCCGGTCATCGTGTTCCTCCGAATCTGTTGAAGTTTGGCATAGGGGGCTTGCCAGTTATCCCAGTCGGGATGGCTGCGAAAGTCTGACGGGCTTTGATCATGGAGCTTGCGAAACGCGCGCGAGAAGGACTCCGCGTTCTCATACCCGGCGTCAAAGGCGATTTCGGTGATCGGGATATCTTTGCGAAACAAAAGACTGTGGGCCGCACGACGCATCCGAACCAATCGGATATAGCGGGTTGCAGTGATGCCAAACAGGGCGGCGAACTGGCGGTGGAAATGAAAGGGCGAAAAAGCCGCAATCCCGGCCAGTTCTGGCAAGTCCAACTGCCGGTCTGCATGGGCATCAATGTGGGCGATGACGCGGGCAAAGCGGGTTTGCAAGTGATCATTCGGGCAGGTTGTCATCGGGATCGCTTTTCAACGGAGTTGGTTGACGGTTTGATTGCATCAGTCTGCCCGGAATTGAAAAGGATTGCCTGACCATTCTTGCGGTTTATGCGCCTTTGGCGTCATCGGCGTTTACAGCCGGTTGCTGATGGCGCAGAACACGGGTTGCGGCCCTGAGCACAGCTTTGCGGTCGTTTTCTTCGGGGACGTTGCGTTCCGCGGCACTTGCGATCATGCGGGCATGTGTGCGCAATGTGTCGCGTTGTTGGTCGGTCTTGGCCAGTCGCATCAGACTTTCCAGCACCTCTGCCATCGGCAGCAAGATATCGGGTTTGCTGCCTGCAGCCTGACGGATCTGATCAAAGGCGGCACCCAGCATTCCGTCGAAATCCGAAAGCTTTGCTTTTAAGCGGAGCTCATCGTGATCATCAATCCAGATGCCGACCGGATAGCGGAATTCCATGGCATGGGGCAGCGCACGGCCAAGGCGATAGACCGCAGCAATGGCGGTGAACGGATCATTGATGCCAGGTGACAGGGCGCGCAAGGCAACCTCGACCAGCTGGCGCAGCGCAAATTCGACATCAAGCATCGCAGTCCGGTGGGTGCCGATCATGATTACCTCAAGGAGATCGGCATGGCATTGGGCGACACGCTTGCCGGAACCGTCCGGTTTCAGAGGCACGATCTGCCCGACGATGTCACCTGCCAGCACATGGTGTCCGGCACGGATGACCAGTGAAATGCGGGTATCGGTCTCCTTGGCGATTTCGCAGACCTTTTCATAGTCGATGCCCTGAACATACCCTGATGCGCCGATGCAAATGCCCTGATCCTTGGTGATGTCCTGCGGGTCGGGCAGGGTGGTTTGTGCCTTTTCAGCGGCCTTGATTGGCGCGGCCAACGTGGTGCAGGCCGATTGAATGGTTTCTTCAAGGTTCCTGCCGACATGCTGAATGACTTCATCGGCAACGATGGACCGGCCAAGATGATGAACAAACAGGATCAGGACAAAGACGCTGATAACAAAAAGCGCAATCCCGACCGTCGCGCCAAGATGCGGGACCGGTCCGCTTTCAGGATTGCTTCCCATCATCACAAGCGATGTGATCAGAAACAGGATGCTGCCGACAAAGATGCCAAGCGCGTTCTGGGTTTTGTTATCGCCCATGAAGTTGCGGATCATGCGCGGGCCCAGCGATCCGGCGGCAAGGGTCAGCACCACCATTGTGATCGACAGGGCAAATGTCGTCATGGTGACGATGGTGGCCAGCAAGGTCTCAAGAAGGCTTCGGACCGTTTCGATTTCGCGGAAGCCCGGCAAAAGATCCGGCAGGCTATTGCGCAGGACCTCTTGCGGGAGGGCCATTACCCCAACGGCAATTGCCGCCCCACCCAATGCGAAAAGCAGGGGCGAGACCCACAGGCTATAGGCCAGAAATTCCCAGACGCGGATCAGGCGTTGAACCATGACGTAAGGCCCCCTTTTTGAACCAAAGGCAGATCAAACAGTATAGCGCCATCCGGATCAGGGAAAACGCAAGCGACATCATACGATCAAACGCCGGGCAAGGCATGCAGTTCCCGCCCGGTCTGTTTTGTGGGCAGGAATGATTTCGGGAAGTGCTCGAAGAAGGACCTGAGCCAGATCAGATATCATTCTCTTTGATGGCGGCCATGCTGATCAGGGTCGCTGCCTCTGGCGTGCCCTTGCGGGCATTGTCAGGCAGCTTTGCCAGTTGATCCGCAGCAGTGCGGATTTCATCAAGATTCTCGATCGCGTCGCAGACCACCATCACCCGGTTCCAGATCGCATCATGATCCATACCGCCCATCACGGTCAGGGCGATGGCGCGATTAAGCGTTGCCTGCGGGTGTTCCGGTTCTTGTGAAAGGATTTGTTCGAATGCCTCGAACGCTGCGATCAGGTGACCTTCACGCAGGTTGATCGCACCGAGATCGTTGGATGCGCTAAGCGACGATGGGTTGATGCGCAACAACTGTTCGACTGCACGGCGTTCGTTTTCGAAATCCTCGTTCCTGCGATAGCAGCTTGCGATCAGGCGGTGAATGGTTTCAGAGCCGGGGCTGTGATGCCCGGCGGATTGCAGCGCGGAAAGTGCAGCTTCATAGCGTTCAAGTGCGATCAGCGCCTGAGCACGCAGGGTCAGAAATTCCGGATCGGTTGGTTTGCCACGCAGGACAATATCAACATGGTTCAAGGCACTGCGTGCATCGCCATTTTGCAACAGGGCGCGTGCAATGTGATGCAGGCAGGCTTCGTGACCCCCATCAGA
The DNA here is from genome assembly GCF_002295455.1 of Thalassospira sp. UBA848. Lineage (NCBI taxonomy): Bacteria > Pseudomonadati > Pseudomonadota > Alphaproteobacteria > Rhodospirillales > Thalassospiraceae > Thalassospira > Thalassospira sp. UBA848. The sequence continues at coordinate 41,845 of NZ_DBGS01000079.1, forward strand.
TTGCAGCACCGTGCGATATTCACCGATTGCTTCGATGATCGAACCTTTTTCATGAAGGGCACGTGCCAGCCCGAAACGGGCCGCAAGATTATCCATGTCTTCGCCAAGTGCCTGACGCAGCATATTGATCGCGGCATCAAACTGCTGCTGTTTCAAGGCCGCAAGCCCCATATCAGAAAAGGACATTGCATTCATAGGTGGTCTCCCAATCCAGTCATGATCCGTTGTCCGGACCCCTAAATTTATCGATTAACGATGGGATTATAGTCACCAAACCGATCATTACCAGCCCTATGTGGTAACGACTTCATGACGCCTTTCATGGGCTGCGCGTGACGGTGAAACAGAAAAGGCCCCGGAGCGTGCCGGGGCCTTTGCTTTACGGATTTAGTATTCGCCTTAGTCCAGGAATGTCGATCGAATGGTGTCTTCTTTCTCTTTTGACCAAGCGATGACAGTTTCCAAGTTCGTTTTCCAGAGTTCCCGTCCGAAAGACTTGTCATAGTTGAACTTTTCCGCTGGGGTATAGCCGGGAATTACGTTGCCATTAGGCTGTCGATAGTTGAACCCGTATTGTACAACAAGCAGCTTATGCCCGCGTACCACGCGATACGCGCTGAATAGCATCGAATCATGCCGATACACGTTATGGGTATCTAGATAACTATCTGCTTGGGTCAGATGAGCTTCGTCGGAGTCGTCGAGCGAAACTCCTAGATCCCGTACCGAAAAGCATCCCTGAACGCCTAGTTCCTGATTGGATGACTTTTTGTGATACAGGTCGCCTTCCCTACGATCACAGGCACCAGTAGCATAGAAGCCATAACCGAAATGGCTTTCAAGTGGTGTCGTGAAAAAGACCAAACCATCCAATTCTTTGGTCACAGAAATCTGCGCCAAGGCCACTTGCCCAAATGGATGGTAATTGTTGTTTCGAAATAGATCTTTGCCAACAACAGTCCACTTGCCAGGCGGGAGAAGTACGTCTCCCTGTGGCGTTGAAACCTTGTCTGTTACGACTGTTCCGATAGGCATGTCGGTTTGAAATTTGTCTGCGGCAGTCACACAGCCCGTCAGCAAGGCGGCAGTTGCAAGTGCGACGAGTTTTTTGATCATTTGTGTCCCTTTCCTCAACGTCACTTCAATTTTTAAGTGTCTGTGATGAAAGGGTAAACTATTCAAAGTTATGGGTTGTTGCGCAAACGGATAGGGATGGATGCCAAAAGTATCTGTTGGGAAAGAGGGTTCGCACGGACCGGTATCTGGAATCTGAAAGGCCCCGACACATGCCGGGGCCTTTGCAATATGGTCTTGGTATGGAATCAGAGTTTGTGGATCATTTTGATTTCCATGAAGTCTTCCAGGCCGAACAGGCCGCCTTCGCGACCGTTGCCCGATTGTTTGTAGCCGCCAAACGGGCTGCCTGCGAGCGGGGAGGAGCCGTTGAGCAACACCATGCCGGCGCGCAGTTTGCGCGCGACGCGGTCTGCTTTTTTGGCATCCGGGGTCTGGACATAGGCGGCCAGTCCATAGGGGGTGTCGTTGGCGATCTCGATTGCTTCTTCTTCGGTGTCAAACGGGATCATCGAGACCACCGGACCAAAGATTTCCTCGCGCGCGATGCGCATATTGTTGTTCACATCGGCAAAGATGGTCGGCTTTGTATAGTAGCCCTCGTTGGTGCCATCGGGTTTGCCCGCACCGCCAACAAGAAGGGTCGCACCTTCATCGATGCCAGCCTGAATAAGGGTCTGTACACGGTCAAACTGGATGTGGCTGACCAGCGGGCCGATGTGGTCGCCCTCTTTGGTCGGATCGCCAACCGATGCTTCTTCGCCAACGCGTTTGGCAACCTTGACGGCGTCGTCATAGATCGAACGTTGCACCAGCATGCGGGTGGGCGCATCGCAGGTCTGGCCAGAGTTGTTGAAAACGGCGTTCACACTCCAGGCGATGCGGTCTTCGATATCGACATCATCAAACACGATGTTGGGCGATTTACCGCCGAGCTCCAGGGTGACGCGCTTGATGTTTTCCGACGCATCCTTGGTAATAGCTTTGCCCGCACGGGTCGATCCGGTAAAGGACATCATGGTGATGTCGGGATGACGCGAAAGGGTTGCACCGGCAACCGGACCCGCACCCTGAACCATGTTAAACGCGCCTGCCGGGAAGCCTGCCTCGTGGATCATTTCGGCATAAAGCATGGCATTGAGCGGGGTGAATTCGGATGGTTTCAGCACGCAGGTGCAGCCGGTGGCAAGGGCCGGAATAACCTTGAGAACGATCTGGTTGATCGGCCAGTTCCACGGCGTGATCAGGCCACAAACCCCGATGGGTTCGCGCAACAGCTGTTCGCCGTTATAAAGGGTTTCTTCGGTCTTGAGCTTTTTGAGCGCGACGATGAAATCTTCAAGGTGATCGACACCGGCTGCCGCCTGCTGTTCATGCGACATGGTCGTCGGGGCGCCAAGTTCGGCTGTGATGGTATCGGCGACTTCCGCGTACCGACGCTTGTAGATCGCAAGCAGATTTTCAAGCCAGCCAAGGCGCTGTTCGACGGTTGTCTGGCTGTAGCTTTCAAATGCACGCTTGGCCGCGGCGACGGCAAGGTCGACATCTTCTTCGCTGGCCAGGGTGATTTGGGTGATGACCTCTTCGGTTGCCGGATTGATGACGTCCATCTTTTCTGACGAAATCGGATCAACCCATTTGCCGTTGATGTAAAATTTGCCTGCGTTATTCATTGGAAGCCTTCCTGAGTTTCTCTGTGTTGGGCCAGGGCGTTAATCCCGGCATGGGTGGCGCGGTTTCAGGTTCGTTTCCTCAGCCAGCTTTTTATGATTTCGCGATGGCGTTCGCCGCCATAGCTGGCAAAATGCCCGCCATGCACGACCCGGACCGGCAAATCATAAAGCCGTTCCATGGATCGAACATAGTCGGTTGCATTTGCATGATAAGTGTCTTCGATCAAAGGTCCATCATAAACAATGTCTCCGGAAAACAGGATGCCGGTCGCCTTTTCCCATAGCGCAATGCCGCCCGGCGAATGACCCGGTGTGTGAATGACCTCGAAATGTCGGTCGCCCAGATCAATCACATCGCCGTCTTCGACAATCCGGGTGGCCGGTGCGGCCTTGACGGCATAAGTGGTTGAAGAATATGGCAGCGGCGGGAGTTTTGTGAAAATCTCGTCGGTCACATAGGGGTCGGCCAGCGTGTTTTTGCGGGTTGGTGCGGCCAGAAGGTCGGCTTCGCAGCGATGACACACCCGGTTTTCAAATTCGTGGTGGCAGCCGATATGATCAAAGTGGGTGTGGCTGGCAACCGCTTGCACGGCGCGTTCGGTCACAAGCGGCACCCATTGGGTCAAGGACACCACCCCCATGCCACTATCAATCAGCATGTCGCCATCGCGGCCACGCACATGCCAGATGTTGCAGCGGTAAAATTCCTCGATAAACGGTTCGCCGATATAGGTCACGTCATCGCCAACGGTCTTCAGGCTGTACCAGTCTTCGGGCTTGGCGCGTTCCATGTTTTCTGACGTCATGATGTGACACCTTCCTGCGCAGTCTGGTTCGGATGGCCGGGCAACAGCACGACCGAGGTCGGATCAAGGGTCAGTTCAACCCAGGCACCCGGTTCGATGATTGCCGATTGCGGCATGTGGGCGGTGATCGTCATGTTGGGGTAATCAAGCGGGCTGAGATGCGCACGATGATGGGTGCCAAAGAACGAACCGTCTTCGACCTTGGCCTTGCCAAGGGTAACGCGCGGACCGGTCCCGGTGCTGGCACGGAAATGTTCCGGGCGGATGGCAAGGGTCACCGGCGCATCGGGCGTAAAGCCGGCATGGTCAAACGCCGGAAGTTCAACAGTGCCGAGCGGCGTCTTGATGGTGAGCGCATTTTCGCGCGCACTTTCGAGCGTGCCGGGGATGAAATTGACTTCGCCCATGAAGCTTGCCGAGAACAGTGTTTTGGGCTGCATGTAAATGCTTTCAGGGCTTCCGACATCTTCGATCCTGCCAGCATTCATCACCACGATCCGATCGGCAATCGCCATGGCTTCTTCCTGATCGTGGGTGACGTGGACAAAGGTGGTGCCAACCCGTTTCTGAATGGCTTTCAGCTCATCCTGCATTTGACGACGGAGCTTGAGGTCAAGCGCACCCAGCGGTTCATCAAGCAACAAGACATCGGGTTCAACCGCTAGCGCACGGGCAAGGGCAACGCGCTGGCGCTGACCGCCGGAGAGTTCATGGGGTTTCTTGTTGGCCGATGTCCTGAGCCCGACCATATCAAGGAGTTCTTCGGCCTTGGCATGTCGTTTGGCCTTGCCGACCTTGCGCATCTTAAGCCCGAAGGCGACATTGTCGCGCAGGCTCATATGCGGGAACAGGGCATAGTCCTGAAACATCGTGGTGGTCGGGCGCTTGGCGGGGGCAACATCGCCCATATCCTTGCCATTGATTTCAATCGAGCCACTGGTGGGCGACAGGAAACCGCCCAGAAGCGACAGCAGGGTGGTTTTGCCACAGCCCGACGGGCCAAGAAGAACGATGAACTCGCCGGCCGCGATTTCAAGGCTGACATCGTCAAGGGCAGTAAAGTCGCCAAAGATCTTGGTGGCGTTGCGGATGGAGACAGGGGCGGTCATTTCTTTGCCGTCCTTCTAAAGACAATCAATTCAAGAATAAGCAGCAGCGCAACCGATACAAGGAAGACCACACTTCCGACCGCGTTGGTTTTCGGGTTCAGGCCCGAACGCAACATGCTCCAGATTTCAACTGGCAGGGTGACGTCAAAGCGCGACAGCAAGAATGCGATGATGAATTCATCCCAGCTAAACGTCACCGACAGGAAAAAGGCGGCAAGGATGGAGGGCATCAACATCGGGGCGGAGACCTGCGTCATCACCTGCCATTCGGCGGCACCCAGATCGCGGGCGGCCCGTTCGATATTTTTCTGATGGTCCCCCATGGAGGCATAAATGATCGCAAAGCACAGCGGTAGATTGATCACCACATGCCCGATCCCGACCGTCCAAAGCGACAGCGAAACGCCGAGCCAGTTAAAAGTGGTCAGCAAACCAAGCGCAATGATCAGGTAACTGACCGTCATCGGTGCAATCAGAAGGCCACGCTGAAGACGCGATGCTGGCAAGACAAATCGCGCCAGCCCATAGGCCGCACAGAAACCAAGTACGCAGGCAACCGTGGCCGAGCCGATGGCGACCATCAAGGAGTTGGTCAGGGCCGACATCAGGCGACTGTCCGAAAAGACCTCGCCATACCATTTAAGGGTCGCGCCGTTAAAGGGTGGGACCGGCAGGCGGCCATCCTGAAATGAAAACAGGACAAGGACCGCCACGGGCAAAAATATAAAGCCATAAAGTGCCGCCAGATAGGACCAGGACAGCAGTTTGGAAAAGCGTGAAGAGATCATTTTATGTTCTCTCCATCTTGAGCCATCGGGCACAGGCAATATAGGCCATCGTTACCACCACCATCAGAATGATCGAAAGGGTGGCAGCCATCGGGAAATCCGCCCGTCGGCCCAGTTGGAGCATGATGACTTGCGGCAGGGCGAGTTCATTGTTGCCGCCCAAGATCTGCGGGGTGATGTAATCACCGATACACAGCACAAAGGTCAGGAACGCACCGACCATAATGCCCGGCAATGTGAGCGGTAACACAACATGCCAGAACACCTGAAACCCGTTTGCACCAAGATCGGCCGCAGCCCTGCGATAGTTCGGCGGCATCTGCACCAGATTGGCATAGATCGTGAGCGTCAACAGCATGACAAAGAAATGCACAAAGCCGATGACGGTCGCACTTCGCGTGCTGGCCAGTTCGAGGGGTTCGGATATCACCCCCAAATAGACCAGCGTGTTATTGATCACCCCGTTCTGCGCCAGCACCAGAAGCCAGGAATAGGACCGCACCACATAGCTTGTCCAGAATGGCAGGATCGCCATGATCAGCGCCATACGCTGCCATTTCTGCGGTACGCGTTCGGCAATGATCCAGGCCAGCGGATAGGCAAGGATCACGGAAATGATCGTGACCGTGAAGGTGATTTCAAGCGAGACAAAAAGCCCCTTCAGCAGATGGGCCTTTTCAAAGAACTCGATGTAATTGTCGAAATTCCACGCCATGACGAGTTCGCGCCCCTTGCGGGTCGCCAAGCTGATCGCGGCCATGACGATAAAGGGAATAATGAAAAACGCGACGGTCCAAAGCAAGGCCGGGGTTACAAAGCCCCATGCGCGGCGATTTTCGCGTGTTTCAAGGCTGGCAGTGGCCATAACGGTATCCTTTTAGCAAACCGGCCCGCCTGGATGGGTGGGATGGTTGCTTGTAACTCGCTTGGGATGGTGGGCGCAGTTGGGTCAGCTTACCGCAAGTTTGGCACCGATGCCCCGCAAAAAGCGGGACATCGGCAGGTGGCAGTAGACAAGGGATTGCTTACTGCTGGAGCATCTCGACCCAGGCATCCTGCATCTCGGCATCGAGATCGGCATCCGGGATCGGGTAAAGCTGCGAGTTCTTCAGGTAGCCTTCCTGATCATCCCAGCGAAGGGCCGCTTTCTGGGCATCGGTCAGGTTTTCGCCAGCCTTGGCGTTGGCGGGCATCCCCCAGTAACAAGACGAGGTCGCAAGACGCGCCTGGCCTTCGGGGCTCATAATGTATTGAACGAATTTAAGCGCAAGGTCAGGCTTTTCAGAATCCTTCATTACACCAATCGACTGCGCCCAGCGCAGGCCGCCTTGTTTCGGGATGACCCAATCAAGGTTCGGTTTGTCTTCGGACAGAACCGCCGTGATCCATTCACCACCACCTACAAGGATGTCGACCTCACCTGTGGCGAGAGCCGTTTGGGAAGAAACAACTTCACCAACCTGTTTGGAGACCTTTTTCATCGCAAACAGCTTTTCCTTGATCGCGGGCATGTCGTCCGCGCCAAGATCAGCCGTATCAATACCAAGACCCAGGCCAACAAGGCCGATCACCGGCAGGTAATAGTCATAAACCGCGATGCGGCCGGCATATTTGTCCGACCAGATCACCGACATGTCTTCCATGTCCTTGGGATCGACCTTGGTCTTGTCAAACGAAATAGTGTTGTAGCCGAACTTCTCGGTGACGGCATAGGTTTTGCCATCCACCACATTGTTCTCGGCCATCACGACTTCGGGGAAAATATCGGATGTCGGCAGGGCATCGGCGGGGATTTCGGCCAGAACGCCCATTTCGACCGCGCGATGGACATCAACACCATCAATCACGAATACATCCCAGTCACCGGGACGGGATTGCTCGATAATTGAAAGGCCGGCGCCTGTACCTTCATATTCCTTGAGATTGACTTTGACGTCGTACTTTTCTTCGAACGGCTCGATCAAGGCCGGATCGGTGTGGTCGCACCAGACAAGGGCGTTAAGCTCTTCGGTCGCCTGTGCCGTTTGCGCCATGGCAACGGCGCCCAGAATAAAGGTCGCAGTGCTACTCAGAAACTTGTTGCGGGTCTTCCCCGTAGAGACGTGACGAGACATAGGCTCTCCCTGATTTCATATTTGAGGCCTCCCTTGAATTGGGTTCTTCGGTGCTCTGTTTCGGCGCCGTTGAAAAAATATTGAACGCGTTCATTTTTTGAGTCAATGTAAATTTTGAACCCGTTCAGTTTTTCCGGAGTGACGATGTCAGGACTGCGCGCCCAAAAGAAAGCCGATAAAAACCGCCGTATTCTGGAGGCGGCGACGACGCTGTTTCGCAAGGTCGGATATGACAGTGCGCGCATCGAAGACATTGCGGAAATGGCCGGTGTGTCTGTCGGGACGTTCTATAACTACTTCAAAAACAAGGGCGATATGCTGATGGCCACCGTCTCGATGGAAGTCGAGGAAGTGCTGGCAGCGGGGGATGCCATTATCGCGCGCGAGCATGAAGATGTCGCAACGGCCTTGTTCGAACTGATCGGGAAATATTACGATCATTCCCTGACATATCTGTCCAAGGAGATGTGGCGCACGGCGATGTCACTGTCGATTGCGCAGCCTGAAACACCGTTTTCCCAGCGTTACACAGCACTTGATCATCGGCTGTCCAAACAGGTCTGTGACCTTTTTGAAGCCCTGCAATCGCGTGGCGTCGTGCGCAAGGATATCGACTGCACGGCAACGGGTGAGCTTGTCTTTAATAACGTGAACATGATGTTTATCGAGTTTGTCAAAGACGAAGACATGGATGTTGACGGCCTGAAACAGGAAGTCGAACGCCAAAGCCAGCCACTGGTCTGGATGATGTCGGCAGGCTGATCTATGTCCGCCAAGGGCATCAATTCCTGATTGCCCTCTTTGCGTGTGTTTTGCTATCTTGTGCTCGCCATATAATCGTGTGGGCTTTAACGGAGCAAAGCGCATGGCGAAGTCACCAGACAGCTATTTTGCCAACAGCCGGATCTGGCCAAACGAAGCATCGTGCTTGCGTGCCATCTTGCGCGATTGCGGTCTTGATGAAGCAATCAAATGGCGCAAGCCGTGCTATATGCATGATGGTCATAACATCGCGATCATTCAGGAAATGAAGGATTTTCTGGCGTTGATGTTTTTCAAGGGTGCGTTGATTGACGACCCGGATGACGTCCTTGTCCCGCCCGGACCCAATTCCAATTCAGGTCGGCAAATCCGGTTTCGCTCTGTCGACGAGGTTACAGCCAATGCCGATCAGATCACGGCCTTCGTCAAGGCAGCCATTCAGGTCAATCAGGCCGGATTAAAAATCAAAAAGCCCTCGGTAATTGAACTGCCCGAAGAGTTGCGTGACCGCCTTGATCAGGACGCGGAACTGAAAGCCGCGTTTGACGCGCTGACACCGGGGCGTCAGCGGGGCTATGGGCTTTATATCGGCGGGGCAAAGCAATCTGCGACCCGGATTGCACGAATTGAAAAGCACCGGGCACGCATTCTTGAGGGCAAGGGCATTCACGACCGCTAGGTCGGCGATGTGCCGACATATGCGCTTTCATCGGCCGAATTCATTGCCCAATCAGTGCCAACGTTTTAGACTGATATCAACATAAGCCATTGTTAATTGGCATAAATAAAGGCCCGGCGTGCTTAAGCGCCATAAAGGCCAAGGACAGATTGACGGTCGTCAGTTCAAGGTTCTGACGGCGGTTGGTACGAGCAAGTTGTCAGGAAAAAGACATTATGGACGATACCGCGAACGGCGCGGGAAATGCGTTTGGCATGATGTCCGGTGGTAATCAAGTGGACAGCATCGGTGAGCTCAGGCTGGCTGATGGTGAACTGTTTGAATTGCCCGGTGTGACCGGGCGCCTGGAACGGATCGATTTCGGTAACGGTATCTGTTTGCACCGTGCGGAATTGAATGTCCGCGAGGATTCCAGATTTGATGTTCAAAACGCTTTGCCACCGGGCTGGATTGCCGGGTCTGCAAATATTCTCGGCGAGCTTGATTTTGATAGCCCCGATGGCGCCAAACACGCCATGTCCGCCGAAACCGGTTTGATGATGCGCATCGACCGGCCCGGGACGCGCTATTTTCTGCCCGGTGGACAAGTGATCCGCCATGCAGGGGTTACCATCGGGCTTGATGCGCTGCGTGCCAAGTTTGGCGATGATCTGCCAGCAGCACTTGATCCCTATCTGTCTGATGATCAAAGCGTGATTGAAGTCAGGCCTTTGGGCCTTAATAACAAGATCAGAAGCATCGTCAGCGCGATGTTCTCCCCCCAAGCGACCGGCGTTGGGCGCAAGTTCAAGCTTGAAGGTTTATCAACCCTGTTTCTGGCCGAGATGATTGATGCCTATTGCCTGCTGCATCACGATGGCGAAAAGACGCCGGAACCAAGTGTTCTTGAAAAGACGGTGATCGAAGACGCGATTGCCAAAATTACCCGCGATCTGGCATCCGCAGTTTCGGTTGCGCAGTTGGCAGATGCGGGCGGTATGACGGAAAGCCGACTTAACAGCCTGTTCAAGCATGAGACGGGCAAAAGCTGTGCGGACTTTATCCGCTCCAGGCGTATGGAGCACGCCCGGGAGTTGCTGGCCTCACGCGAGTTCACTGTCAAGCAGGTCGCAGTAGCGGTTGGCTTTAACCATGTCAGCAACTTTTCACGGTCCTATCGCGACTGGTACGGCGAAAGTCCGGCTCAGGCACTCAAGCGCAACAGCGCATAGACTGTGTGGTGTTTGGGCCCTTGCTCAAATCGGTTGGACGCCCTAGGTTAACGCAAACGTCAACTTATGTTGCAGGGCAAAAATGAAGTTTCAGGGTACGGAAAATTACGTCGCGACTGAAGATCTGATGGTGGCGGTCAATGCTGCAATCACGTTGCAGCGTCCGCTTTTGGTCAAAGGCGAACCGGGCACCGGCAAGACCGTTCTGGCCGAAGAAATCGCCAAGTCGCTTGGCAAGAAACTGATCACCTGGTCGATCAAATCCACGACGCGCGCCCAGCAGGGCCTTTATGAATATGACGCGGTGTCGCGCCTGCGTGACAGTCAGTTGGGTGACGAGCGTGTCCATGACATCGGCAATTACATCGTTAAGGGCAAGCTGTGGGAGGCGTTCGAGGCAGATGGTGATGCGCCCGTCCTTCTGATTGACGAGATCGACAAGGCCGATATCGAGTTCCCCAATGACCTGCTTCAGGAACTCGATCGCATGGAGTTCTTCGTTTACGAGACCCAGCAGATGGTCAAAGCCACCAACCGCCCGATTGTGATCATTACATCGAACAACGAAAAGGAACTGCCCGACGCGTTCCTGCGGCGTTGTTTCTTCCATTACATCCGCTTCCCGGATGCAGACACCATGGCCGAGATCATCGAGGTGCATTACCCCGGCATCCAGAAACGTCTGGTCGCCGAGGCATTGAACCTGTTTTACGATATGCGTGACGTGTCGGGCCTGAAGAAAAAGCCATCGACCTCAGAGCTTCTTGACTGGTTGAAGCTTTTGATGGCCGAAGACCTGCCGCCCGAGGCCCTGCGCGCCAAGGGTGCTAAAACCGCCGTACCACCGATGCACGGGGCGCTTCTGAAAAACGAGCAGGACGTGCATCTGTTTGAACGCCTAGCCTTTATGGCACGGCGTGAAGGACGTTAATCCCGATGTTCACCGGCTTTTTCTATAAGCTGAAAGATGCGCGCGTGCCGGTCAGTCTGCGCGAATACCTGACATTGCTTGAGGCGGTGGAAAAAGGTCTGGCCGGTTATTCGGTTGAGGATTTCTATTATCTGGCGCGGTCCGCGCTGGTGAAGGATGAACGCCATCTTGATAAGTTTGATCGCGTGTTTTCCGAACATTTCAAGGGCGTGATCGACCTGACTGACGGCGTGGACGAGGTCGAGAAGACCGAAATCCCCGAAGAGTGGCTGAAAAAGCTAGCCGAGAAATTCCTGACTGATGAAGAAAAGGCCGAGATCGAGGCGCTCGGCGGTTGGGAAAAGTTGATGGAGACGCTGAAACAGCGTCTGGAAGAACAAAAGGGCCGTCATCAGGGCGGCAATAAATGGATTGGCACGGCCGGGACATCGCCGTTTGGCGCTTATGGCTATAACCCCGAAGGGGTGCGGATCGGGCAGGATAAATCCCGTCATCGCCGCGCGGTCAAGGTCTGGGACAAGCGCGAATTCAAGAACCTTGATGACAGTGTCGAAATCGGCACGCGCAATATCAAGGTCGCCTTGCGACGTTTGCGCAAATGGGCGCGGACCGGGGCGGCAGACGAGCTTGACCTGCCCGGCACGATTACATCAACCGCACGCCAAGGCTGGCTTGATGTTCAGATGCGCCCGGAACGTCACAACGCGGTCAAGGTCTTGATGCTGTTTGATGTTGGTGGATCGATGGATGATCACATCAAGGTCTGTGAAGAGCTGTTTTCCGCGGTCAAAACCGAATTCAAGCATCTTGAATATTACTACTTCCACAATTGCCCCTATGAAGGGCTTTGGAAAGATAACGCGCGGCGCTGGAACGAACAGGTATCGACCTGGGATGTGATCAATACCTATGGCGCGGATTACAAGCTTGTGATTGTTGGCGATGCGACCATGAGCCCCTATGAAATCACCTATCCGGGCGGTGCGGTGGAACACTGGAATGCCGAGGCCGGTGTTGTGTGGATGCAGCGATTGCTCGATCATTTCGAACACGCCGCCTGGATCAATCCGCAACCGGAAAACTGGTGGCGGCACCATCAATCGATCCAGATCATGCACAAGCTGATGGAAGGCCGGATGTTTCCCCTGACCCTTGACGGGCTTGATCGCATGACCGGGGAACTAAACCGCTAGGTCCGCGTTCTTTGCTGTAACAGTTTCATGAAGATTGCATCCAAGACGCGGTGACGCGTTTTTGTGCTGCCAATCCGCGCCTATAGTCCTTTGCTTAAAAGGACGCTGGATAAGGATACCCTTGATGCTGATACGCAAAATGATCAAGTCGACGTTGCTGGCTGTTTGCGGACTTACCGCAGTCACATTGATGCCTGTAACAGGTTCAATCGCTTCGGCCCATGCTCAGGCGCTTGATCAGGAAATGGTGGTGATCGCCCATCGCGGCGCATCGGGGTATTTGCCTGAACATACCCTGCCGGCCAAGGCATTGGCCTATGGCATGGGGGCAGATTACATCGAACAGGATGTTGTTCTGTCCAGGGACGGTGTGCCCGTCATCCTGCATGACATCCATATCGATACCACCACCGACGTTGCAAAGAAATTCCCGGATCGCAAACGTGAAGACGGACGGTATTACGCGATTGATTTCACCCTTGCCGAACTCAAGACACTGAGCGTGACGGAACGGTTCAAGGCCGATACCGGCAAGCAGGTTTATGCCGATCGCTTTCCGGCTGAGTTTGCCATCTTCAAGATCCCGACCCTTGAAGAAGAAATCAAACTGATCCGTGGCTTGAACCACTCCACCGGGCGTAATGTCGGCATCTATCCGGAAATCAAGGACCCTGCCTTCCATCACGCAGAAGGGCAGGACATCACCAAAACCGTGATCGCGGTGATGGAGAAGTGGGGGTATAACAACCCCGGCTCAAACGCCTTTGTGCAGTGCTTTGACTGGTCTGAAACCAAGCGCATCCGCCAAGAGCTGAACTATCAGGGCAAGCTGGTGCAGCTTCTGGGCGAAAACCGCTGGGGTCCGCCAGAAGGCACGGACTATGACTACCTGAAATCCGACGAAGGCGTTGTTGAAATGGCGCGTGTGGTTGATGGGATTGGCCCGTGGTTGCCACAGGTCATCGAAGGCCTGAGCGAAAATGGCACGGCGATCATGACGCCGACCCTGATTGCCGCCCAGCGTGCGCAATTGAAGGTCCATCCCTATACCCTGCGTGCCGATCAGTTGCCGAAATGGGCGGGCGATATGCAGATCGCGCTCAAGGCGATTTTTGATGATGCCGGGATTGATGGCATTTTCACCGATTTCCCCGATCAGGTGGTTCAGTATCTGGCCCGGAATCCCGATGCGTAATCCAGATGCGTAACTCCGATACCTGATGGGGTTCGCATCCGATAACGAACAGACTGTTTCCAAGCTGGGCGTTATCAGGGGTGCATTCTTAAGTCACTATGCAAGCCGACGAAATTCAACCAAGGAGGATGACGTGGCGAAAGTACTGGTACTTTATTATTCGATGTATGGTCATATCGAAACCATGGCCAATGCCGTGGCCGAAGGCGCACGCGGTGTTGCCGGAACGCATGTTGATGTCAAACGCGTTCCTGAAACCATGCCCGAAGATGTCGCAAAGGGTGCTGGCGCCAAGCTTGATCAGGCTGCTCCGGTTGCCGAGGTTTCAGATCTTCCGGAATATGACGCGATCATCTTTGGTGTACCGACCCGCTTTGGCAACATGCCCGGTCAGATGCGCACCTTCCTTGATCAGACCGGTGGTCTTTGGGCCGAAGGCAAACTGATCGGCAAGGTTGGTTCAGTCTTCACCTCGACCGGCACCCAGCATGGCGGTCATGAAACCACCATCACCTCGACCCATACCACCTTGCTCCATCAGGGGATGGTGATTGCCGGTGTACCTTACAGCTGTGCAGGTCTGACCAATATGGACGAAATCACCGGTGGTTCGCCCTATGGTGCCGGTACGCTTGCCGGTGCCGATGGTTCTCGCCAGCCGTCCCAGAACGAACTTGATATCGCCAAGTTCCAGGGCAAGCACGTAGCAGAACTTGCGGCGAAACTTGCAGGCTGATTTCGCATCAGCTTTCACAAAAAAGGCAGCACCTTAAACGCGTGCTGCCTTTCTTTTTGGCCGGATGGCCCTAAAACTCGTAACCAAGTTCACGCGCTTTTTTCATGGCTCTCTTCGCTGCCTTGGGGGCGATCATTAGCCCCCATTGTTGTCCTACCTTTGAGCCGATCGTTGTGAAATGAGGGTTCGCCTCGGCAAGTTTCTGGCCACTTGGTGTCTTGTAAAAGGTGATCGTGTCGTCGATCGTTTCCTCCGACAGAAGCGAGGAATATTGCGGGATCATCAGCTCAAAGAAGATATCGGTGCTGCTGCGCATTTCTTCTTTCATCGCCTCGACCATAACATCGATGTGCTTTTGTGGGGCGTTGGGCAGGTTTGCTTTGATGCTCATCTGTAGCTGTTCGGTGACCATGGGCATCATTGCCTCAATCATTTTGTCAGCGTTGGACAGCTTGATCAGCTCGCGAATTTTGTCGGCCTTGCGTTGTGAAACATCCTGAGCGTAGGTGGGGGATGCAGTGCTGATGAACGCAAGGCCGGTGATCAGAAGTCCCACTACGAACACAGCGCGAAGGCATTTGACAGCAGGCATGGGTTTGTCCTTTGAAGATGTCGGCCTGTTTTTATCGTTTTCCGAGCGTTTTCGACTTGCCAAGAGATATCTCTATACTCGCGGTATCAGCCAATCAAAGCAACCCTGACGTGTAATGCAAGGTCTTTGTTAGGTTTTTGGAAACAATCAGGTGCCTGATTGGATCTTGTTTAGCGACAGTTTTGTGCGACCATGCCCGACATGAAATTTTGTCCGGCAGTATTGCCGATAGGCGCAGGAGGTTTGAAATGTCTGAGACCGTTAGCAATGCACGTGGTGTCGAGCGGGTCTTGCGCGCGATGGATACGTCTGATGGTGCGGGTGTATCGTTGCGCCGGTCCATCGGGACGCCGCAGCTTGATATGCTTGATCCGTTTCTGATGCTGGACTCGCTTTCGACTGACAATCCCGACGAATATATCGCAGGCTTCCCGGAACATCCCCATCGCGGTTTTGAAACCGTGACCTATATGGTTGAAGGTGCCATGCGCCACAAGGACAGCATGGGTAATGAGGGGGTTCTGCGTTCAGGCGGTGGACAATGGATGACCGCGGGTAGCGGCATCGTGCATTCCGAAACGCCGGAACAGGAAAACGGTCTTTTGCAGGGCTTCCAGCTTTGGATCAATCTGCCGGCCAAGGACAAGATGATTGATCCGCGCTACCAGAATATGGAGCCAGATGAACTGCCGGAAGTTTCGCCGGTCGAGGGCGCGCAGCTGCGTTTGCTGGCGGGTTCGATGCATGGCGCAACAGGCCCGATCAACGGAATTTCCACGGACCCGGTCTTTGTCGATGCCAAACTTGATGCCGGTGCGGAACTAACGGTTCCGCTGCCAGAGGGCCATACGGCAGTCGTTTACGTCTTTGTCGGAGATGCGGTCGTTGGCGGCAAAGATGTACCGACCCATCATTTGGCAATCCTGAAGGATGGTGATGGGGTAACGCTGAAAGGCGGTCCTGACGGTGGCCGCATGCTGGTGATTGCCGCACGTCCGATCCACGAACAGGTCGTGCGCTATGGCCCGTTTGTCATGAGTAGCAAACAGGAACTGATGCAGGCCTTTGACGATTACCAGCGTGGCAATTTTGTCCGCAAGGCTGCTTCCTGACTTCGGCAACGATCACGCTACCGAAATATGAATAACGCCCTGATCCGGCTTGGTCAGGGCGTTATTTCGTTCCATGAATCTGATTTGCAGGTGTGAAGCTCTCGCGACGGAAAGGCGACGCCCTTATTGTCAGGTGTTGTCAGGTGTCGGCATTGACGGGCTCAAGGGCTCCGTCAACCTCGTCTTCAATCACCCAACGGTCATTCATCCGGCAGGCTGATTTGATTTGGCTGCTGGTACGGTTTCGTGCGGTGAGTTCCTGACGGTAGGTTCGGCACCAGATACCTTTATCGGTTTGAACTGTCTTGAGCGGTGTCACCGCCATCTCAAGGGCACCATAAGATGCAGTTTGCGCTACGCCCGAGTTGTTGTTCTCAAGCGATTGCTGAACTGTGTCGGCCAATACATCCTGAGCCGGTTCTGCAATTTTTGCCGGGGCAGGGCCATAGGTCACCAGTTCTTCGCTGTGATCATCCCCTGAATTCCAGGACCGATCACGTTTGACGTAAAAGCCGATTTCAGGCGCGTACCACCATTTGGTCGTCTGCATCCAAGATTGCTGGTAATAGCGGGAACACTCGATGACGAAGGTCTCAAAAGAGCCTGCCGGAACTGCGATGTTTGCCGTTGCGGGCACCTTGCAGATCAGCCACTGGTCATATTCGTTTACATCACCTGTATCCGGATCCACATTTGCCGATCTGGTTGACATACGGACTTGTTTGTCAAATTCCAACGGCCAGATATTTCCCGATCCTTCTTTGACATAGGCCGAACCAGAGCGTTCGCGGTCTTCCTTATCGGTATAGGACCATTCAAGGATCGGACCGGTGAAGTCGCCTGTGGTTTCGAAAAGATAGTCACCACCGCCGTTCCAAACAATACGGTCGCCTTTGGTCTCTTCGACATAAATCGCGCGACCCCCATCAAAAACAAACGCATCGCCTTTGCCAAACGCGGGCAATGATGCCGGGCTCATGTCCGGGCCCGTGTTTTCCGGGCGGTCGGCATATTGGCCTAGCCCGTCATTTAATTCATTGAGAGAGGTGCCAATCTGATCAAGTGTCTGACAAGCGGCCAACGAAGAGAGGCCCAAAACGCAACAAAACGCCCGCAAGTGGCGCATGTGTTTTGGCGTATTCATGTTTCTGATCCTGCGCATTCTTTTATTTTGACTGCCCTGGGGTCTTACGTCCACATCTTGTTTGTCGTCTCGAAAGTCAAGGCAGCGATGAAGAGCCTTTCATCGCTGCCTCGTATTTCAAAGCTTTTGTTTCGTCTTCAGTTCGCTTTCTGCATCCGACAGCTTTGCCCCCGGGATCAGGCGATAAATGGTTTCCCATTTTCCTTCGCCCGTGCGGCATGCCCGACCATAGAAATTGTCTGCGTTGGTGGTTGTTGCGCTCGACGGGAAGGTAACCTGATATTCGCGGCAGAAGCGCTCATCCTGACGGAAGGTACGCAGCGGCTCGATTGAAATGGTCTCGGATGTCGTGTCTTCGACACCAAGTGAGACCTGACGAATGTCACCGCTCAGCGTGCGTTCAAGAGTGAGGCTGATTTCCTCATCAAGAAGCGGATTGTTCAATGGCGAGTAGGAAGCTGCAAGCGCCACATTTGTCCCAGTTGATGCCGTTTCAACGTCTGCATCCAGCATTTCGGCGTTGAACCAGTTCCCGCCAACGAACGCCAGAAGAACAGCCGCCGCGGCACCGATACCTGTCCAAATCGGGGTGTTGTTATTTGCGACAACCCGGGGGCGCTCATCAATGTTGCTTTTTTCCACAAAGCGTTTTGCCGATGTTTTTTTCTGATCAAGGATATCTTCGATGTCCTGGGCCAGTTCCGGATAAACACGATCGGTCAGAAGGCGTTCGGCCTGATTGCGCAGCACGACAGATTGCCCTGCCATGATATTGAATTGACGCGTCATGGCCGGACATTTTGCAATCCGGTCTTCAAGTTCGCGACATTCAGTGGGGCTCAGTTCGCCATCAATATAGGCAGACAGCAAATTATAGTCCTGATCTTCAAGCTTTGTACTCATGACGAACCTCTTTGAATGCTGTCTTTATCTGTTGTCTTGCCATCGTCATCATGTAATGCGGCAAGTGTTTTTCGGGCTCTCGCGACGCGGCTCATGACTGTGCCGTCTGGCACGCCAAGAATTTCTCCGGCTTCGCGATAGCTGTATCCTTCAATCAAAACCAGTGTCAGGGCTGCCCGTTGTTCCTCGGCAAGCGAGGCGAGTGCTGCCTGCAAGAACATCCTGTCCGTGCCACCGTGTGCTTGACCTGGAAAGACGCTTTCGCGGGCATCCTCAAAAGACACGACATTTCCGTGTCGCTGGTCCCGGCGCTTCTCGTCGATCCAGCTCGTCTGGATGATCCTGTAGAGCCAACTGTCCAGTCGGGTGCCCTTTTCAAATTGTGCAATGCGCTCAACGGCCTTGGCGTACGCAGTTTGCACCAGATCCTCAGCTGCGACGGCATCGCGAGTAAGCGAGCGTGCAAACCGCAAGGCGCGTGGCAAAAGTTCTGCGAGCTCTTGTCTTAAAGCGGTGTCCAAACCAAACGTCCCATTCATGTTTGCAGGCACAATTTTTCGACCTTGTTACGCATATAACGATGGGGCGACGAAGTTTCTTCCCTGACGGATCAAAAAAACATTTGGAAAAATAATTTTCATGGTCGGGAAGAAAACCGGAAGCCGATGCGTTGTCCTGTCAAATGAACGCGAAATTCACTGGATTAAAGTGGAGCTGACGATGTTGATCACGGATAAAAATAAAAGCCTTCGTACAAGAATTGCGACAGCAAGCATTCTCGGGTTTGGCGCCTTTGCGATTGCGGCGACACCACTTTCGCTTGATGTCACGCAGTTCGATCTGACCGGTAAAAGTGCATTTGCACAGGGCCAGGGCAACGGCGGTGGCAATGGTAACGGCGGCGGCAACGGCGGCGGCAATGGTAACGGCGGCGGTAACGGCGGCGGCAACGGCGGCGGCGGTCCCGGTGGCGGCAGCGGTAACGGAAATGACGGCCCCGGCGGCGGCCCCGGTGGCGGCAATGGCGGCGGAAACGGTGGCGGAAATGGGCCGGGTGGCCCAGACGGCCCCGGGAATAGTGGCAATGCCGGTGGTGGCAATGGCGGCGGTAAAGGTAATGGCGCCGATGGCCCGGGTAAAGGTGCTGCCGCGCGTTCTAATGCCAAGGGTCTGGGTATGCAGGCCGGGGGTGTTGGGCGTGGTGCATCTGCCGCAGAGCGCGGTGTTGGTGCCGAAAAAGGTATGCCGCCCGGTATTGCAAATGCACCGGGTCTTGCGGGCGCTTTGCCACCGGGGATCCAGCGGGTCTTTGGCGCGGCAACCGGACCTGATGTTGATCCGGACGTGGAACGCGAAATCATTACCCAAGGGTGGAAAGATCTGACCGCGCCTGGCGCTGGTGACGATGGTGACACGCCTGATGATGGGGAGCCAGATACCGGTGACACGGGCGATACCGGCGATACCGGCGACACTGGCGATACAGGTGACACGGGCGATACCGGAGACACTGGCGATACAGGTGACACCGGCGATACCGGAGACACTGGAGATACCGGTGATACTGGCGACACAGGTGATACCGGTGGCACGGGTGAAACCGGCGATACAGCGGCCTAACATATCCACTTCAAAGCAGCTGATCCTGCTTTGACCGCAGCGGCCTGAGCCTGGGCCGCCGCAACTTTCAACCCCGTCTGGTCCCCCGCCGACGGGGTTCTTTTTGTCCGGGTTTCAGCCGTTATAAAAGAAAACCCCCGCCGGTTTCCGGCAGGGGTTTCCTGATTGGCAAAGCTGCCGACTGATCAAATTGATCAGGCCATTGCAGCTTTCAGACCTTCGTCCAGCTTGTCGAGGAACTGGTTGGTGGTCAGCCATTTCTGGTTCGGGCCGATCAGCAGTGCCAGATCCTTGGTCATGAAGCCGGCTTCGACAGTGTCGACGCAGACTTTTTCAAGGGTTTCAGCAAACTTGACGACTTCCGGGGTACCATCGAATTCACCACGGTATTTAAGACCCTGGGTCCATGCAAAGATCGACGCAATCGGGTTGGTCGAGGTTTCTTTGCCCTGCTGGTGCTGACGATAGTGACGGGTCACGGTGCCGTGTGCTGCTTCTGCTTCGACGGTCTGCCCATCCGGGGTCATCAGAACAGAGGTCATCAGACCGAGCGAGCCAAAGCCCTGTGCGACGGTGTCGGACTGAACGTCGCCGTCGTAGTTCTTACAAGCCCAAACGAAACCACCGTTCCATTTCATCGCACATGCAACCATGTCATCGATCAGGCGGTGTTCGTAGGTGATGCCAGCTGCTTCGAACTTGTCTTTGAATTCTTCCTGGAAGACTTCTTCAAACAGGTCCTTGAAGCGGCCGTCATAGGCTTTCATGATGGTGTTCTTGGTCGACAGGTAGACCGGCCACCCGAGGTTGAGACCGTAGTTCATGCAAGCACGTGCAAAGCCCTTGATGCTGTCATCAAGGTTGTACATCGACATTGCAACGCCCGAAGACGGGAAGTCGAAGACTTCGTGCTCGATGACTTCACCGCCGTCTGCCGGCTGGAACTTGATGGTCAGTTTACCTGCGCCCGGAACCTTGAAGTCGGTCGCGCGGTACTGGTCACCAAATGCGTGACGGCCGATAACGATCGGCTGGGTCCAACCCGGAACCAGACGCGGAACGTTCGAGCAGATGATCGGCTGACGGAAAACGGTACCGCCGATGATGTTACGGATGGTGCCGTTCGGCGACTTCCACATCTTTTTCAGATCGAATTCTTCAACGCGCTGCTCATCAGGGGTGATGGTTGCGCATTTGACACCAACGCGGTGTTCCTTGATGGCGTTTGCCGCATCAATGGTGATCTGGTCGTCGGTCTCGTCGCGTTTCTGAACCGAAAGATCGTAGTATTTCAGGTCAACGTCGAGATACGGCAGGATCAGTTTGTTTTTGATGAAGTCCCAGATGATCCGGGTCATCTCATCGCCGTCAAGTTCGACGATCGGATTCTTAACTTGAATCTTGCTCATAGAATACTCCCTTGCTGGCCGCGGCCGACATGCAGCGCGGCTGCCATTCAAGATGGTTAAATCTCTGTCTTCCGGCGCGCGAGGGAGCGCCCTGGCCGCGTCGGGAGTGCGCAACATACAGTAAGCCACCAGAAAATCAAAGAGGGCTGGAATACAACAATGTGATGAGGGGCACCTAACCCGGAATTCTGCGCTTTCTGATCATTGATTTCCGCGATTTCTGAGGCTGAAAAGTGCAATAATCCTGATCGTTTAGGCGAATTTGACGATAAGTTCGAAAAAACTGTCTATCAGCCTCGTAGAACTGATTTTTCTGATCCGGATCAATGACCGCGCGGTCAGTTAAGCGATATCGTGATGCTATTGCCGATGAGCGGTGGAGACTCCGGTCATCGGCAATTCATCAAAGGGGAACTGTCATGAACATGACAAATGAAAACATCATTGTCCTGATAATCTGCGTGATCGGCTTCTGCCTGCTTGGGTTCGGTTTTACCAACCGTGACCGCAATTGGGGTGTCGCAATGATGTGGATCGGGCTTGTCACCATGTTGGGGCCGATTGCCTGGCGGTTGCTGACCCTGTTTGCGTGAAAGTGTCCGATATTTTCAGGCGGGCATGCCTGCAGATCGGTCAGTTATTGAAACTATCGGGTCCGGCGCTGTTCGCGATATGGTGGCAAAAGCGCAGTAATTCTTTCTTTGCGCTACCACCGGGGCGCTCCGCGTAAATTGGCGCGTGGTTACGTTTCGTGCTCGACGCAAATTTTTTCAGAGTCCTTGTCTGACAGCGGCACATTCAAAAGCCCGCAACGGTGTGACCCGGCGCCGTTTTCCGTCTTGTCCGTCCGCTGGAAAAAGCGGCAGCTTGTGCAAATTCCAAAGCTTTTCGCATTGTTGAGACGGATTGCCTCATTCAGAACTTGTGAAAGGGCCTCTTGCAGGGACAAGCCGTTCCGGGTTGCTTCGATGCAGGAAGCAAGTTTTTGCCGAGGGTCATTTGTCAGATGTTGTTGTCCTAGTGGGGTAAGGGCAATGTCCACCGAGCGTTTGTCGCGTGCACTAGGCGTTCGCTTAATGCAGTCCTTTTTCTCCAGTGCAATCAACGTTTGGGACACTGTCCCGCGCGTTGAGCCAAGATATTCTGCAAGTGCGGCTGGGGTTCTTGAAAAGCGGTTGGCTTTGGCAAGATAGCGTAATGCTTCCCATTGTGCCGGGTTTAGCGGGCCTTTTTGTTCTTCGGCCTGCATCAGGCGGGCGATCCGTTCAATCAGATCTGCTGCCTTATGTGCGTCTGGTTTCATATTAATAGCGACTCGATACTAACTGGTTGACCTTCTCGTGGTCTGCGAATATAGATAATAGCGACTCGATACTATTATCACAAGGATCGCAAAATGACTTCACGTATTCTCCCCTTGGCTGGCACCGTCCTGATTGCAGGATTGATTGGCAGCTCAGCACATGCACACCGGATTGAAGCGCCTCTGACGACAGATAACCCTGCATTTGACATTCATCATGCAGATATCGTTCGCAAAGATACAACCCTTGAATTCACCATGTATTTCGAGGGTGGGGCAGGAACCGAAACACCAGATGCACATGGACAATTGGCCGGCGCCCCGGTGTGGTCATATGTATGGCCAACCTCGATCGACTCCTCTGTAATCGGTTTTGACGCAGATGCAGGTATTCTCTCGTTTGCGGTAACGTCCCATCCTGACTTTGATGATACGCCTCTTTTTGATGAAGATGGTGACGGGAATCCGGAAAATGACGGCCGCCGTTGGCATTCGCATTGGGTGGTTCTTGTGCCCGATGACGCCTGTGGGCAGGACGGATTGAAGGTGCGCGATATTCCTGAGGGTGCAACGCCCAGTCTGCCCAAAACCTGGCCGGGGCTTCCCATTCTGATCGACAGCCCGGGCTGGCATCCCCGCTTTACCCAAGACAGCCTGGTTGTGACCGTCCCGTTTGATGCAGAGGCTGATCTTGAAGGGGCCAATTTTGATGCGGTAACGGCTGCCTTGCAGGTAAATGCCAGCGTTCACGATCCACTTTTGTGTGTGACCGATGTCTTTGAAGCTGCCGGTGGCTTGAAAATGCCCGGCACGATAAACTAAGGGAGCCGCCGATGGGGAAAACAGCAATCGCCATTCGTCATGTCGAGTTCGAAAACCTTGGTGCTTTTGCCCCGGCCATAAGGGCAGCGGGATATGACATTGTCTATCACGATGTCGGTATGGATGACCGGGAACGACTGGAAACACTGGACCCCGATCTATTGATCGTTCTTGGCGGCCCCATCGGCGCACATGATGAACACAACTATCCTTTTCTGACGGATTATATTCGTTTCCTTGACAGCCGACTGGAACGCGACCGGCCGACGATGGGAATCTGTCTTGGTGCACAACTGATTGCGCGGGCAGCCGGAAGCCGTGTGTATCCCGGGTCAGTGAAAGAAATCGGTTTTTCTCCGATCACACTTACCGAAGCCGGGCAGAAATCTTGTTTGGCGGTTTTTCAGGAAAGCCCGACAACTTTGCACTGGCACGGCGATACATTTGATTTGCCACGAGGTGCGCAACTTCTTGCGAGCAGTCAGTTTTATGAAAACCAGGCCTTTTCGCTCGGTGCGAACATTATCGCGTTCCAGTTCCATCCAGAGGCGACATCAGTTGGTTTTGAGCAATGGCTGATTGGTCATACAGCCGAGTTGTCGCAAGAAGGTATAAGTATCCCCCGGCTTCGTGCTGATGCGGAAATGTTTGGAGAGTCACTAGACAAAAAGGCCGGTATTATTTGCAGGTCTTGGCTCAACCAGCTTCGGGTGTGAGGGGTGAACTATCTGCGTGGCTATTGTCTGGTTCGATGCCATAGCCACGCAGAAACATATCGACCGCCGCAATTACGTGGCTATGCAGGTCCTTTGCCTGTGGTTCCCAGCCCATATAGGTCATCTGGCGAAAATCGTAGTCGGCCTTAACGAGGCTTGTGAAGAATACGGCGGCCTGTTTTGCATCGCCCTTCGGGAAGTTGCCTTCGGCCATCTGGCGCTCAAAGAAAGACGTGATAATACGTCGCCCTTTCATAAGGCCGCTTTCATAAAACACCTTTCCCAGTTTCGGGAAGCGCGGCACTTCCGCCAGAAATAGCCGCATATAGCGGATCGTATCGGGCGAGGTCAGAAGCGTCATAAGCGTTTCGGCAAATTCGATCAGCGCGGCACGCAAGGGCAATTGCGACAATTCCAGATCAGCCATCACCGATGTAACCCGGCCCGTGCAATCGCGAATGACGGCTTCGAACACGCCATCCTTATTTCCAAACAGCTCGTAGATCGTTCGGCGAGATCCGCCAGCCTCGGCGGTGATCATTTCTAGAGTCGTGCCGGCAAGCCCATGTTCGCAAAACAATTCGCGCGCCGCCTCGATCATGGCTTCACGACGTTTCAGGGTTCTTGGATCAATCTTTTTGCTGTCTGGCACAGGGGTTTTCCGATTCCGCACTTGACGTTTGGTACTGGATAGTACCATAAATTCCGAAATGGTACTGATCAATACCAAAAGGAAGAATCAGGCAATGAGTGTGAAGAAAATCATCCTGCCCCTGTTCGCAGCAGCGATTATCGGTGGCGGTGGATATTACGGGTACTATTGGATGACCGAAGGTCAGTACCATGAAA
>NZ_DBGS01000021.1:0-3630 GCF_002295455.1 Thalassospira sp. UBA848
CAAGCTTTGCCGGTTCTTCGATCTGATTGACCGAAACCAGAACTTCAGGCGGAATTTTCTTGTTCAGCTTGATGTACTGTTCGAACTGCGTAACGACAGAACGCGCCAGCGCTTCAAGTTCGCTGTCATCCTCGTCACTGTCTTCACGCACCGAACCATAGGCCTGGAAGAATTCAGGATTATCAACATAGCCGGTAATTTCGGCCCGTTTCCCGCCTTCAACCAATACCTTGACGGTTCCGTCGGGCAGCTTGAGAAGCTGCAAGACAGTTGCGACAGTACCAATTTCATAGAGATCTTCGACAGCCGGGTCATCAAGACCGGCATCTTTCTGGGTAACAAGCAGGATCTGCTTGTCTTCGCGCATCACATCCTCGAGCGCACGCACCGATTTTTCGCGTCCGACAAACAGCGGAACAATCATGTGCGGGAACACGACAATGTCACGCAACGGCAGCACCGGGTATATTTCGCCACGCGCCAATTCGACCATTATGTTCTATTCCCTAATTTGAGCCGTAACGTTCCTGCGGTCCTGTCATAGGCCCCGCCAGCAACGCGAACATGTTTTAGATAATCGTTAGATAATCTGAATTTCCCGCACCGCAATAGATGCCGGTGCGGGAATTAAGTTCAGGCGGTATTTTCAACACCTTCGCGACGTTCGGCATGGATCAGCAACGGTTTTGCCTTTCCTTGTACGACGTCAGCATTGATAACGATTTCCTCGACACTTTCCATGGTCGGCAGATCGAACATGGTTTCAAGCAGGATGCCCTCCATGATCGAGCGCAAACCACGTGCACCGGTCTTGCGTTCAATTGCCTTGTCAGCAATTGCCTTAAGCGCATCCGGCTGGAAGGTGAGTTTGACATCTTCCATGTCGAACAGGCGCTGATACTGCTTGATCAGTGCGTTTTTCGGCTCGGTCAGAATCTGAACCAGAGCGTCATTGTCGAGGTCTTCGAGCGTTGCAAGAACCGGCAGACGACCAATGAATTCCGGGATCAGACCGAATTTCAGAAGATCTTCCGGCTCTACCTCGCGCAGGACGTCGCCAGTGCGACGGTCCTCGGGGCTACGAACATCGGCACCAAAGCCGATTGCGCTGCCCCTGCCACGTTGGGAGATCACCTTGTCCAGACCGGCAAACGCGCCGCCAACAATGAACAGGATGTTGGTGGTGTCGACCTGCAGGAATTCCTGTTGCGGATGTTTCCGGCCACCCTGCGGCGGAACGGATGCAACAGTGCCTTCCATGATCTTGAGCAATGCCTGCTGCACGCCCTCGCCCGATACATCGCGGGTGATCGACGGGTTGTCGGATTTACGCGAAATCTTGTCGACTTCGTCGATATAGACGATGCCGCGCTGGGCGCGCTCGACATTGTAGTCAGCAGCCTGCAGCAGCTTGAGAATGATGTTTTCGACATCCTCACCGACATAACCGGCTTCGGTCAGGGTGGTGGCATCTGCCATGGTGAATGGCACATCAAGAATGCGTGCCAGGGTCTGGGCCAGAAGCGTTTTACCGCAACCGGTCGGACCAACCAGCATGATGTTTGATTTCGCCAGCTCGATGTCTTCATTCTTGCTGGAATGGTGCAGGCGCTTGTAATGGTTGTGAACCGCGACCGAGAGAACTTTCTTCGCATGGCCCTGACCGATGACATAGTCATCAAGGACCTTGCAAATCTCTTGCGGAGAAGGCACCCCGTCTGCCGATTTGACGAGATGTGTTTTGTGCTCTTCGCGGATGATGTCCATGCAAAGCTCTACGCATTCATCACAGATGAACACGGTTGGACCGGCGATGAGCTTGCGAACCTCGTGCTGGCTCTTTCCGCAGAAAGAACAATACAGAGTGTTCTTGGAGTCCCCGCTATTCGATTTGCTCATACAAACCCCAATTACGTTTGACGTTATCTTTTATCGCCATGTTAGCCGGTAAACGATACCGATCTCAACGTTTAATCTGTGCTTTTCGGCATTATGGCGTCTAGTTTGATATGGGTTCGCCACCTTGGTTGCGAAACCCCTTGTACTAATCACCTAAACGTTCGGATCAGCCACAAGTTCCAAACAAACACGCCGAAGCCTGCACATATACTTGTCTATGACTTAAAAGTGCCATGAAGCAAGACATAAAAAAACGCCCCGACAGATCACCGGGGCGTTTTCACCAATCACAGCTAAGTGATCAGTCTTTCTTTTCATCACTTTCCGACTTCGGACGCGATGTGACGACCTCGTCGATCAAGCCAAATTCCTTGGCCTGATCAGGTGTCAGGAAGTTATCGCGCTCCATTGCGTCTTCGATGGTCTTGAGATCGCGGCCGGTATGCTCGACATAGATCTCGTTAAGACGCTGACGCAGAGCCAGAATTTCACGGGCATGAATTTCGATGTCCGATGCCTGACCCTGGAAGCCGCCAGACGGCTGATGGATCATGACACGTGCGTTCGGCAGGCAGTAACGCTTGCCTTTTGCGCCGGCCATCAAAAGCAGCGAGCCCATGGATGCCGCCTGCCCCATGCACACCGTGGAGACATCGCAACGGATGTACTGCATGGTGTCATAGATGGCGAGACCCGAGGTCACAACACCGCCCGGTGAGTTGATGTAAAGCGAAATGTCCTTGTCCGGATTTTCCGATTCGAGATGCAGCAACTGCGCACAGATCAGCGACGACATGCCGTCATGGACCTGGCCGTTGATGAAAACGATGCGCTCCTTGAGCAAGCGCGAAAAGATGTCATAGGCCCGCTCGCCACGGCTGGTCTGTTCAACGACCATCGGCACGAGCGAATTCATCTGTTCTTCAATCATCAACTGCAATCTCCCTGCATGATCCTAAACCGTGTCCGGTCGGATTACTTCTCTTCGGATTTGTCAGCAGCTTTTTTAGCGGCCGACTTTTTAGCTGCAGTTTTCTTGGCCGGGGCTTTTTTAGCCGGAGCCTTTTTCTCTGCTGCTTTTTTCGCCGGTGCCTTTTTGGCAGCCGATTTCTTCTTCGGAGCTTCTTCTTCCTCTTCCGGTTTCAGAAGTTCTTCGACCGTCACGGTCTTGTCTTCAACCTTCGCGAGTTCGATGATGTAATCAACGACCTTGTCTTCATATACAGGGCCCTGAAGCGCCTGCAAGGCCTGCGGGTTATTTTTATAGAATTCAATAACCTGCTGTTCCTGCCCCGGATATTTCTGGGCTTCGGCAACAAGCACCTTGTTGACGTCTTCCTGAGTGACCTGAATGTCGTTCTCACGGCCAACTTCAGCAAGGAGAAGACCCAGAAGAACACGGCGTTCTGCGATTTCGCGGAACTCGGTGGTCAGCTCTTCTTCGGACTTGCCTTTGGTTTCTTCGTCTTCCTGACCAGCTTCACGGGCCTGCTTGATCTGGCCGATGATGCCTTCCAGTTCGTTGTCCACCAGTGAGACCGGCAGTTCGAAGCTGTGGTTTTCAGCCAGTGCATCAAGAAGCTGACGCTTCATTTTCTGACGAGAGACCGATTCGTATTCACGACCAAAGTCCTTGCGGATCGCTTCTTTGAGCGAATCAAGGCTGTCCTGACCGAGTTTCTTGGCCAGTTCATCATCCAGCTCAGCCGGTTTCTTTTCCTTGATTTCCTT
>NZ_DBGS01000021.1:3994-29263 GCF_002295455.1 Thalassospira sp. UBA848
TCCGGGAATTTCACTTTGACGACGAGTTCGTCACCAGCGTTCACACCGGTCAGCTGATCTTCGAAACCTTCGATGAAGGAACCTGAACCGAGTTCGAGTTCGTAATCTTCGGCTTTACCGCCTTCGAATGCTTCACCGTCGATTTTACCCAGGAAGTCGATGACAACAACGTCACCGGCCTTGGACTTGCGCTTGCGCTTGAGCGGCTCGGTGCTGCCCTGTGCAGATGCAATGCGCTCGAGGGTTTCGGTTACCTTGCTGTCGTCAAGTTCAACAACTTCACGGGTCAGGTTCAGCTTTTTGAAGTCCATCGCTTCGATGACCGGAATGATTTCGACAGCGATGTCGAATTCCAGATCACCACCTTCGTCGAATTTGGTGACTTCGATCTTCGGCTGAACAGCCGGGCGCAGGTCATTGTCGTTCAGAACCTTGCCGGTGTTTTCGTTCACCGCAGCTTCAAGGACTTCACCCATGACTGCCTGGCCATAACGCTGGCGCAGCAGTTTTGCCGGGATTTTGCCTGGACGGAAGCCCGGCAGGCGAACCTGATCCTTGATCTCGTCAAGCTTGGCGACGACTTTTTCTTCGATATGTGCGGCGGGCACGACGACTTTGAACTCGCGCGCCAGGCCTTCGTTTTTGGTTTCAGTAACCTGCATAGATAACTCTTTTGCTTGGTTCGAATAATGTCCGTTACGCGACGCAGTCCGGACGTCAGAAAGTCAATATGACTAAACGAATATATAACCCGATCAAATTCTCGGCCTGCTTTTGGCCACCATGCTTATGGTACGGGTGAAGGGACTCGAACCCCCACGGATTGCTCCACTGGAACCTAAATCCAGCGCGTCTACCAGTTCCGCCACACCCGCACACAAGCATAGAAATCACTCCGGCCAGACCGGAATGAGTGCGCCTTAATACAAACTTCGATCCGCTCATGCAAGCATCGCCTTTTCGACAATTGCAATCTTGTCGAAAATAACCGTCAAACAGGCCCTCAAACGAGGGTAATCAAGCGATTTTGGATATAGACTTCTTCAACGCAGATGCCGTTTGACCGCACTGGACACCGCAATCTTGCCCTGCCCGACATAACTTTCGTGATTTTTTTCGATGGTCGAAAGGTCATAGAGATAGTTCACCATCATCCCGAATGACTGGTTCCAGCCGTTTTCCTTGCCATTGCCGTTCCAGTTCAGCCGTTCGACCCGCGCTCCGTTGCTAAGATGGAAATGCGCGACCGGGTCAAAGGCTGTATCCATCCCGGGACGCTTTGCGTTCAGCAAGTACCAAGCCGTCAGGAATTCGATATTGGCCCGTGTGCGCTCTGAAACGCCATCAGGGCTGGTTGCAGAGGGTTTGGGCCCCATCAGATCGTCACAATCGTTGAGTGCGGCCTCTATTGCCTTGGGCATTCCGGTTTCCTGGCCCTTGGCCATTGTATCAAGCTGGCGATCCATCCAGCTGCGCAGAGCCGGAATGGGAGACAGAGTGGAGAATTGTTTGAGTTGCGGCAGATCGCGTTGCAATTCAGCGACCACCCGCTTGATCAGGAAATCACCAAAACTGATGCCGGCAAGTCCGGCCTGTGCATTCGAGATCGAATAGAAAATTGCGGTGTCGGCCTTAGGCGCCTTTTCATCAACGCCCAGATCATCTTCGCTGCTTTCGATCAGAGCGTCCACATTGCCAGCAATGCCGTTCACAAGCGCGACTTCGACAAAAATAAGCGGCTCGTCGGGCATACCGGGATGAAAGAAGGCAAAACACCGCCGATCGGATGCCAGACGCCGTTTCAGATCATCCCAGCTTTGAATGGCGTGAACCGCTTCATAGGCGATCAGTTTTTCCAAAAGGGCTGCTGGTGAATTCCATGTGATGCGGCTCAGTTCCAGAAAGCCGATATCAAACCAGCTTGCCAGGAGTGTTTTCAGATCACGTTCAAGAATGGCAAGACCCGGCGCTTCCTTGCGCCAGCGCAGAAGATCAGCACGCAGATCAACCAGAAACTTCACGCCCTGCGGCAAGGAATTGAATTCCTTGAGGATTGAGCGAAATGGCGGCACCAGTGCCGCGCGCAGTTCGGTTTCGAGCAAGGCTTGTTCTGCCAGATCATCAGCCGCGGTCCAGTCGGACATCACCGCTGCGACGCGATCCCGGTCGACGCCAAATTCATTTACCAGAAGATGCAGGAATTCACGTTTTCCCTTGTCATCAAGGCGCAGGAAATCATGACCAAGGGCGGCCGCGCGTGCCCGTGCGGATACCGCCCCACCACGTCTTGCCAGACAATCAGCAATCTGTTCGCGCCAGCGATCATGGCGGGTCTGGCTGTCATCAAAACCAAGGCCGCGCACCACGGGGCTGTCACGCAGATCACGCCAAGCGCCGCGCAGATTATCCAGCGTTCTGTCAAGAAATGTCTGAGACATGCTTGTCCCCCACTCCGATATCAGAAGAAAATCAAACCGTTTCCTCAGTGCGTGGTGCCCAAGACATCACGCCATACCGTTTTTATATCGGGTCATTTTGGATCAAGTGCTAGCGTCGAGGGTGACTTCTTGTCCAACCGACCCTAGCCCTTCTTGCGTGACGCCAGCCAAAGTTCGCGCAAAACATCCGGAAGATGTTCGGGGATATCCTCGGCAATCAGGCCGGGACCGATATCCGCACCGCTTCTGGCATGCAGCCAGACACCCATACAAGCGGCATCGAAGCTATCCATGCCCTGCGCCATCAACCCGCCGATAATTCCAGACAAGACATCACCCGATCCGGCTGTTGCCAGCCACGGGACATCCGCCGCACTGATGGCGGCACGGCCGTCAGGTGCTGCAATCACCGTATCGGCCCCCTTGATCAGAACCGTCGCACCGCATCGCTTGGCGGCTGCACGCGCCCGACAAAGCTTATCCCCGGTGATATCAGGGAACAGTCGGGCAAATTCGCCTTCATGCGGTGTCAGGACAGTCGGTCCTTGCACGGCGAAGCACAGCGTGGATGGATCTTCGGAAAAACTAGTCAGCGCATCGGCATCCAGCACCGTCGCACGACACAAATGCAAAAGCTTGAGCACCAGAGCACGGGTATCATCGCCCACACCAAAACCCGGCCCGATGACAAAGGCGTTATGGCGACAATCATTGACCAAATTATCCACCGCAGACATCGGTGCTGTCATATTGCCCGGCGCATCGGACGCGTAAACAGGAAGTACCCCGGCCTCTGCCACAACGGTCAACAGACCAACGCCGGACCGGCGCGCCGCACGGGCAACAAGGCGGGTGGCGCCGGTCATGGTACTGCCACCAAAGGCCAGAAGATGACCGCGATGGTATTTGTGCCCCTCAAGCCCCGGCCAATGGATTCCGGCACGCCACAAAACCGGGTCATTGCGCCAACAGGCGGGCGCAATATCAAGGACCGTCTGATCGGTAATCCCGATATCACGGATAGCAAGTTCGCCACACATCAAGCGACCAGGCAAAAGGTAATGCCCCGGCTTTGCCCGGCAAAAGGTCACCGTCAGGTCGGCCTTGACACCAACACCCAGAACAGCACCGGTATTGCCATCAACTCCCGATGGCACATCAACCGACACAACGCTGCATTGGCTTGAATTGATGGTTGTGACAAGTTCCGCCAGATCGCCCGTGATGGCGCGCGCAAGGCCAGCACCAAAGATGCAGTCGACGACAAGATCGGCACCGACAACAAGTGCGGGCGACAAGCGTTCTGTCGCGCCCTCCCACCTTGCGGCATGCAGGGCCGCGTCGCCCTTGAGATCTGAAATGTCCCCCATAAGCCCCAAACGCACGGACCAGCCCTCGTCACGCAGCAGCCTGGCAATCACAAAGCCGTCCCCGCCGTTATTGCCCGGTCCACACAAAACCGAAACGGATCGGGGCGACCAGTGACGAATGATTTCCTCAAACACGGTACGCCCGGCATTTTGCATCAGGACATCACCGGCAATACCGCCTTCTATTGTGCGGCGGTCTGCCTCATACATCTGATCGGTTGTCAGGATTTCAAACATTTCACCCCGTCATGCCTGTCGTGATCCCGTCCTGGGCGCTTTGCGTCCAGCACCATTTAAAACAGGTCCAGTCGACTGTAGCCATTTAAAATTCACCCCACTATATTGCAGCCAAATTCGCAAGTCTGATAGTTGGCAGAAAGGCTGACAAACGGACACGCAGCACAGGAATTCTCTTAGCAAGGCTTTGCCCGTATGCATGTTGTCGTTATGGGCGCTGGTGTCATCGGGACAACGGCGGCCTGGTATCTTTTGCAAAATGGCCATCAGGTCACAGTGGTTGATCGTCAGCATGCCAGTGCGCAGGAAACGAGTTTTGCCAATGGTGGTCAGATTTCAGCCTGTCACGCGACCCCTTGGGCGAATGCATCTACCCCCAAGCAGATAGCACGCTGGCTTGGCCGCGAAGAAGCACCGCTTCTGGTCAGGATGCGTTTTGATCCGCAGTTGTTTTCGTGGGGATTGCGGTTCTTGCGTAATTGCACCGATGCACGTGCGCGGATCAATCTGGAGAAGGCGCTTCGCGTCGCGATCTACAGCCGCGACTGCCTGCGCGCCCTGCGCGATGATATTGACATCGACTATAAGCACAGCACGCGTGGCATTCTGCATATCTGCCGCAATGAACAGGATATGCATGCCGTCGAAAAGGCCACGGTTCAGATGCAGGCATACGGGCTGAACCGCAAGCTGGTCTCGCCCGAGGAATGCCTTGCCATTGAACCGGCATTGCGCGATGCCAAGGCCCCGATCATCGGCGGCAGCTTTACCCCCGATGATGAAAGCGGCGATGCGCAGATGTTTACCGAGGCACTCACAAGGAACTGTATCGCCAAGGGCGCGTCATTTCAGTTCAACACCAAGATCACCGGCCTGATCCGTGATCAGGACCGTATCACCGCCGTTCAAACAGACAAGGGCGAAATCCCGGCGGATGCCTTTCTGGTATGCCTTGGCAGTTACAGCCCACTGTTGCTCAACCCGCTTGGTATCAAATTGCCGATCTACCCGTGCAAAGGCTATTCGATCAGTATTGATACAACAGGCTATCCAGGCGCCCCCGAAACCGCGCTGATCGATGACAGCGTAAAGATGGTGTATTCACGACTAGGAGAACATCTCAGAGTTGCAGGAACGGCGGAACTGGATGGCTATAACCTGCGTATGTCGGAACGGCGCAAACAACTGATTGTCGATAAAGCGCTGGAATTATTCCCGAATTCGGGTGATCGCTCCAACATCAGCTTCTGGGCGGGTTTAAGGCCTGTTACGCCCGATTCTGCCCCTATTATTGGGGGCACAAAGTATGATAATCTATACCTCAATACGGGGCACGGGACGTTGGGTTGGACAATGAGTTGCGGGTCGGCAAAAACAGTCGCCGATCTTATCAGCAACAAAAATCCTGACATCTCTCTGACGGGGCTTGGTATCGCACGCTTCTAGCGGCGGCCAGAATATCATGGGATCACGGGCTGACATGACCAGCAATACTCCAATCGGCACAACCGATGTGCCTTTGGCAGATCAGGTTGTCCTGAACGCCCTGCCCTATGCTGCCGTCATTTGTGATCGCAACGGCATCGTCATGCAATGCAACGAGGCCATCGCGCGTATGATCGGTGTTTCGCGTGACCGCATGATCGGACGCAAGGCCGGTTTTATTTCCAAAGGTCTGATGAACGATATCGAAGATGTGTTTTCTTCGGGCCGGACATGGCGCGGCGATATCATTCTGGTCGGGGCATCAAAGGAAAGCCACGTCTGTGACCTGTCCATCGCCCCGCTTGAATATTTCCAAAACAATGAAACGCGCACTGCCGTTTTGATGACGCTTCTTGAAAATGACCGTCAGAAAC
The DNA here is from genome assembly GCF_002295455.1 of Thalassospira sp. UBA848. Lineage (NCBI taxonomy): Bacteria > Pseudomonadati > Pseudomonadota > Alphaproteobacteria > Rhodospirillales > Thalassospiraceae > Thalassospira > Thalassospira sp. UBA848. The sequence continues at coordinate 9,899 of NZ_DBGS01000021.1, forward strand.
AGGCCGAACGCACATTGATGGAACAAAACCGCAATCAGGCCGATGCCAACGCGTCAAAATCGGACTTTATCGCCAATATGGGCCATGAATTGCGCACACCGCTTAATGCGATCATCGGCAACTCGGAACTCATCGCCCATGGCGTGCTTGGCGACCTGTCCGATGGCTACCGCGATTGCGGGCGCGACGTCTATGAGGCTGGCAAACACCTGCTTGAACTGGTCAATAACGTGCTCGACGTTTCCAAATTGTCGGCCGGTTCGATGACATTGCAGCTTGAAGAATCCGATCTTTGCTCGGTCATGCGCGATGCCGCACGCCTTGTGGGTGATGACCTTTCGCGGCGTGGACATGAATTGCAGTTTGATCTGCCCGATGAACCGGTGTCGATGCTGTGTGACAAGCTCAAGCTCAAACAGATCCTGATCAATATCCTGAGCAACGCGGCAAAATTCACGCCCGAGCATGGCAAAATTCGCCTTGGCCTGACCACAACCGATGAAGACGTAACCTTTGCCGTCGAAGACAACGGTGTAGGCATGAGCCCGAATGACATCCCACGTGCACTTGCGCGGTTTTCCCAGCTCCATCCATCCGGGGTGAAGGAAAGTGTGGGTACCGGCCTTGGCCTGCCACTTGCCAAGCTCCTGGTCGAACTTCACGGAGGACGGTTGAGCATCGAAAGCGACCTTGGCAAAGGCACAACGGTTCGAATTACCTTACCACGTCAATAACACCAGAGTGGTGTCTGCAAAAAAGACCCGACGCCGCGTTTCATGGCCGGGTCTTTTTGTTTTTTTGGGGCATCACTGTGCCGCAGACTGATTAATCTGGTCGTGACGTTCTACGACTTCTTTGGGCCAGCGACTTTTTATGTAAGACAGGCTGGCAATGATTTCCGCATCACTTAGCACATCCTCATAAGCTGGCATGGCTGACTTGTAACCATCCCCTGCCATCGCGGCAGGGCCGTATTTCGTCAGGGCAAAAAGCAACGCATCGGGATGATGCCAGGTATGACCGGTTTCGTCATGTGGTGGTGCTGGCAACAAGCCATCTGGGCCGCGTTCACGCCAGTTTTCTTCACCTTCAAGCTTCACCCCGTGGCAAGACGCACAATTGGCGTCATACACCTTCTTGCCCAAGGCAACCACCTTGAGGTCATCAGGGCGCAGTTCAACATTCTTGTCAGTGCTGGCCCCTGAGCCAAAGAAGGTCACGACACCATAAATAACTGCCGCACCCACCACCGCGCCAAGGGCTATAACGCCTTTGTTTTTCATTTTTTGCTCTCTCTTGTTCGCGCAGCTTAGCGCGCCAGATCGTTGATAATCGGGCAGTTCGGACGGTCATCGCCATGACAGGACTGAACAAGATCGGACAACGTGTCTCGCAGGCTCTGGAGCTCGGCAATTTTGCGTTCGATCTCGATCAAATGGGTCTTGGCGATTTTCTTTACGTCGGCGGACGCGCGGTTGCGATCCTCGTACAACGACAGCAACACGCGGCAATCCTCGACGGAGAAACCAAGCCCACGGGCACGCTGCAAAAAGCGCAACTTGTGGAGATCATCCTCGTCATAGTCGCGGTACCCGTTGGCAAGCCTGCCCGGCGAAACCAACCCGATATCCTCGTAATAGCGGATGGTTTTGGCCGGAAGGCCGCTGTCAGCGGCGGCATCGGAAATATTCATGACTTACTCCCACCCTTTGCATTCCAGCGGCGCAGGGTCAGCGAGTTGCCCACCACCGAGACGGAGCTTAATGCCATCGCCGCACCGGCAATTGCCGGGCTAAGCACACCGAGGGCCGCCAGCGGCACCCCGACCACGTTATAGGCAAAGGCCCAAAACAGGTTCTGGGCGATTTTGCGCCGCGTGGCGATGGAAATATCAATCGCGGCCGATACCAATGCCGGGTCAGACCGCATCAGCGTAATGCCTGCCGTTTCCATGGCCACATCAGTACCACCACCCATGGCAATACCGACATCGGCAGCCGCAAGTGCAGGCGCATCATTGATCCCGTCACCAACCATGGCAACATGACGGCCTTCCTTGCGGAGTTTTTCGACTTCACGCGCCTTGTCCTGCGGGCGAATACGACCTTCGCCGCGTTCCAGGCCAAGTTCGCGCGCCACGTGGCTTGCGACATCCTGACTGTCGCCCGACAACATGATCGATGAAATACCGCGTGCCTTCAGATCAGCAATCGCCTGTTTGGCACCTTCGCGGATGCGATCCTCAAGGGTCAGGTAACCGGCAAAAGTGCCATCGATCGCGACCAGAATAACGGTTCTGCCTTCGCCTTCGTGTTTCTTGACGTCCTTTGCCATATCCCGCGACGGACCAGCGATATCAAGATCAGTCAGCAAGGCTTCGCTGCCAATGGCGATCTTGTGTTTTTCGACATCGGCCATGACACCGGCACCGGTTTTGCCCTTGAAGTTATGGATATCAGGCACTGATACGCCTTCATCCTTTGCAAGCGAGACAACCGCACGCGCCAGGGGATGTTCACTGGCCGCCTGAACGGCAGCGACAAGTCGAAGCAACTCATTGCGATCCACACCGGATGCCGGTTCAACATCGCGCACCGTCGGTGTGCCTTCGGTCAGGGTACCCGTTTTGTCAAAGATGACGGTATCAACGTTGTGGGCCTGCTCCAGCGCCTCGAAATTGCGGATCAGGATACCATTGCGCGCTGCACTGCCCGTCCCGGCCACCAGCGCAGTCGGCGTCGCCAGACCAAGCGCACAAGGACATGCAATCACCAGCACCGATACGGCGGCAACGATGGATGCCTCTGCGCCAAAGCCGGTAAATAACCACGCGGCCAAAGTCAGCAATGCAATGACAACCACAATCGGCACGAACACGGCCGATACCCGGTCGACAAGCTTCTGAACCGGGGCCTTGCCGGTCTGCGCCTTTTCAACCAGGCGAATGATGCGCGACAGCGTCGTATCATCGCCAACCGCACTGACTTCGATATCAAGACGCCCGGTTCCATTCACCGCACCACCAACTACAGTATCGCCACTGACACGCGCCACGGGCCGGGTTTCGCCTGTGATCAGGCTTTCATCAAGTTCACTTTCACCAGCATGAACCTTGCCATCGACCGGCACGCGTTCACCAGGCAACACCCGGACGATATCACCAACTGACAGGCTTTCGACGGCGACATCCTGTTCACCTTCGCCGTCGACCAACTTGCGTGCCCGGCGCGGACGGAGCGCCATCAATTCACGGATGGCAGCCGATGCACCGCGTTTGGCGCGCTCTTCCATGATTTTACCGGCAAGGATCAGGGTGATGATCGCAGCCGAAGCCTCGAAATACAGATGGGTTTGCCCGGCATTGGCGGTAAACATGTTATAAAGACTGAGGAAATAGGCCGCCGATGTCCCAAGCGCGACCAGCACATCCATATTGGCGCTGCGATGGCGAAGAGCGGCAAACGCGCCCTTGTAGAAACGTGCACCGATATAAAACTGAACCGGTGTCGCAAGCACAAGCTCAACCCATGCCGGCAGGTGGTAGGACACACCAAGGTTCATCCAGACCATCTGCAAAACCAGTGGTGCGGTCAGCAATGCCGATACCGCGAGAAGGATCAGGGATTTGTCCTGCTTCTTTTCGTTGCGCGCGGCCTCGTCTGCATCACGATCTTCGGATCCGGATTTATTGCGTGACGTTGCGTGATACCCGGCATCCTCGATCGCCTTGATCGCGATGGCATCGTTGACCTTGCCCGATAGAGCCGAGATATCAGCACGTTCCAGCGCGAAATTGACACTGGCGTCGGTGACACCCGGTACTGCGGACAGTGCCTTTTCAACCCGCAAAGCACAGTTCGCGCATGTCATGCCATCGACATCAAAGGAAAGCTGATGGGTGGCGACGCTATAGCCTGAGTCCGCGACCGCCTCGGCGATTTTGGATGTATCAAGCTTGCTGTCGTCAAAGTGCACAGTTGCACTGTTGAGCGCAAAGTTTACGGTGACATCAGAAACACCATCAAGACCAGCAATGGCCTTTTCAACGCGGCCTGCACAGTTTGCACAGGTCATGCCTTCGATCTCAAGGTTCACTTCGCTGGTATTGGCAGTCGGCTGCACGGATGCCCCACCGCCTGCTGCGGTATCATACTCGTCTGTTCGGCGATCCATATCACGCACCTCAAAAAGGGATTACTACAAGATATGGGGCACGATAGACTTTCCAGCAACTGGAAGGTCAAGACAAAAAAAGCGGCATATAAAAATGCAGGGCCAACACTCTGATAACAAAAAGAAAGCCCCGGACATTGCCGGGGCTTTCTGAAAATTGTTTGCTGGCCGATGATCAGCCTTCCGGGCTGGGTTCCCCGGCTGCACGGAACTGGATGTAGTTCGGCAGGCCCATCATGTCGATCAGGCGAATCTGCTGTTCCAGCCAATACGCATGATCTTCTTCGCTGTCATCAAGCAGCTCAACCAGCATCTGACGTGTCTGAAAATCATCCTCTGCCTCGGCGATCTTGATCGCCTTTTTCAGAAGGTTGATCACATGATATTCGTGTTCGAGATCGTTTTTCATCATCTCGGGCACGGTTTTGCCGATCTTGATCGGTTCGCGCGATGCGGTATCCGGCACGCCTTCAAGGAACAGGATACGCTCGATCAGACGCTTGGCGTGTTCGAGTTCTTCATCCTTTTCGTGATGCATGCGTTCATACAGCGAATGCAGACCCCAATCGGCGTACATTTCGGCATGTGTGTTATACTGGTCGGCCGCCGACAGTTCGGCAGTAAGCTGTTTGTTCAGCGCGGCGAGGACCTTTTTACTACCCTTCATGGCGTAATACTCCTGATCTGATTAGTCGCCGTCGCCTGAACGGCTCTGGATAAAGTTTGCAATCCCGACATTTTCGAGTTGCCATTCTTCGGTCTCAAGCCAATCAACGTGCTCTTCCTGTTCTTCCAGGAATTTCACAAGCAGATCGCGCGTCACAAAGTCCTCGGCCTTTTCGCAGGCTGTGATGGCTTCGCGCAGAAGCGGCAGAGACGCCAACTCAAACTTCATGTCACAGCTGATGATCTCTTCGACATTTTCGCCGATCATCAGCTTGTTAAGGTTCTGGAGGTTGGGAAGACCTTCAAGAAACAGAATACGCTCGATTGTGTCGTCGGCGCGTTTCATTTCCTTGATCGAGAGCTTGTACTCATACTCGCCCATTTCTTCCACGCCCCAGTCCCGCAGCATTCTGGCATGCAGGAAATACTGGTTAATCGCAGTCAACTGATTGGTCAGAATGCGATTAAGGTACGTGATGATCTTGGGATCACCCTTCATTTTGGCTCTCCTGATGGTTGGGCTAAGCAGATAGTGGGAACCCGCTGGCCCCGGTTCAAGGAAAAAACACGCCTTTGATTACCATTATCAATAATTTAGCCGATTTTTCCGAATTTTCCTAGCTGGTCTGAATGACTAAAAATCATTCGCACGGATTTTCCTGAGAATGAAAATCGCTTCGATAGAGTTGCGCTTTTTTGCGATCCTATGCCTGTCTGTTTGCGTACGACTCGTATCGACCGTGCAAACAATTGAAGCAAACCATGAAGCCCAGTTTTCAAAGCATTCGTTTCATTCTTGGTGATCAGCTCACCCCCGGATTATCGAGCCTGAGTGACGCCAAACCTGACCGAGATTTGATCGTCATGGCCGAGCCGCGTGACGAGGCAACCTATGTTCCTCATCATCGCCAAAAAATCGTTATGATCCTGTCGGCGATGCGCCATTTCGCAGCCGAGCTGCGCGATCAGGGCTTCTATGTTGATTACTTCGATTATCAGGACCGGCCGACAACTTCTTTCACCGAGGCGCTGAAGGCGGCGATGTCCGAACACGACATCGAAGAAGTCATTATCACCGAGCCCGGTGAATGGCGGGTCAAACATGAAATTGATAAATGGTCTGAAGACCTTGATATATCGGTTGAAATGCGCGCCGATGACCGCTTCTTTGCCCGGCTTTCAGCGTTCGACGATTTTGCCAAGGACCGCAAGGAACTTCGAATGGAGTATTTCTATCGCGGTTTGCGGCGCGATACCGGCATCCTGATGGAACCCGATGGCAAGCCGGTTGGCGGACAGTGGAACTTTGATCACGACAACCGTAAACGCCTGCCCGATGATGTGACCCCACCAACGCCAAAGACCTTTGCGCCCGACAAGATCACGCAGGACTTGCTTGATTGCGTTTGCGATGATTTTCCCGATGCGCTGGGCGATGTTGCGTCATTCGGCTGGCCGGTAACGCGCAAGGATGCGCTTGCGGCACTGGATCATTTCATCAAGCATCGCTTGGCGTATTTTGGCGATTACCAGGATGCGATGACGGTCAAAAGTGCCACCCTGTATCATTCCCTGATCAGCCCATGCCTTAATACCGGGCTTTTGTTGCCTGATGAAGTCTGCCGGGCGGCCGAGAAGGCCTATCATGATGACCAGGCACCGCTTAATGCGGTTGAGGGGTTTATTCGCCAGATCCTTGGCTGGCGGGAATATGTCCGGGGGCTTTACTGGTATCTTGGCCCGGATTACGGCAGCGGCAATCATTTTGATGCCAAACGCCCCCTGCCCGGATTTTTCTGGGATGGCGATGTACCGATGAATTGCCTGAAGCAGGCGATTGGTGAAACGCTTGAAAATGCCTATGCCCACCACATTCAGCGTTTGATGGTGATTGGCAATTTTTCCCTGCTGGCCGGACTTGACCCCAAAGAGGTCTGCGACTGGTATCTGGCGGTCTATATCGACGCGTTCGAATGGGTTGAACTTCCCAACACCTTTGGCATGGCGCTTTATGCCGATGGCGGCAAGATGGCATCAAAACCCTATGCCGCCAGTGGCAAATACATCGACCGCATGTCGGATTACTGCAAGGACTGCCAGTACAACCCGCGCAACAATACCGGCAAGGATGCCTGCCCGTTTAATGCGCTTTACTGGCATTTCATGGATCGCAATGTCGACAAGCTTGGCAATAATCCGCGCCTTGGCATGCCATACCGCAACTGGGCCCGCATGAAGGACGACAAAAAGCGCGATCTGATCGCACAGGCCGACGCGTTTTTAAGCAAACTTGATGATGGCAAGTTTGATACCGGATCCAAACAAGGCAGCCTTTTCTAACGATCAGAAATCAAACGTGATCTGTTGATCGGATTTATCGCGCCCGGCCGGTGGTCGTTTCTGTTTAAACGTTCGGCTGCCGTGCAGTTTGACGATTTGCTGTGCCTGATCGCGGAAATCATCATTTTTGCGAATGGCCCAGATGTTGGTGCGGGCATGTCGGGCGGCAGCCATATGATCGACAATCGGCGCCGGGTAATGCTTTCCGATCTCAACGCCCAAATCAATCTGTTCAATCGGGGCAAGACGCCAGGGTTCGTGAATAAAGGCGTCCGAAACGTCGCGCAGCTCCGGAACCCAACGCCGAATAAACGCACCATCGTGGTCCTGATCATTGGATTGTTTGACCGGGTTATAGATGCGTGGCGTGTTGATCCCGGTCGTGCCTGATTGCATTTGAATTTGCGGGTAATGAATGCCCGGTTCATAATCGACAAATTGCCGTGCAAGATGCAACGCGGGTTCGCGCCAGTGTTGCCAAAGCTGATAGCTGACAAAGGCAGACAGCATCGCGCGCATTCTGAAATTGATCCAGCCGGTGTGATCAAGAGCGCGCATGCAGGCATCAATAAACGGAAATCCGGTTTTGCCTGCTTTCCACGCCAGAAGTCCCGGATCATCGGAGTTATCTGGACGCAACCCGTCATAGGCCGGGTGCAGGTTTTCGATCTCGATCCCCGGTGTGGTTTCAAGCTTCTGGACGAAATGACAATGCCAGTGCAGCCGGCTTTCATATGCGTTTAGCGCCGAAAGGAAACCTTTGGGGCGATCCGTTGCAGGCATGGCATGGATATCGTGCCGCCTTTCACGCACGGCATGAATGATTTCGCGCAAGGATACTGTGCCATAGGCAATATGGGGGCTTAGCCGAGAACAGCTTTCAAACGCGGTTCGGGGCGATGACATTTCGCGGTGATATCGCTGCCCGCGACAGCCAAGGAAACTGTCAAGCAACTGCATTCCCGCAAGGCGTCCACCAACCTGCGGATCATTGCAAGATGCGGACAAATGTGCCGCCGGATTTTCGGGAATTGTGCCGGGGTCAAGATCAACAGCAGGTGTTTGAAACAGCACCTGCCCGGTCGGTGGGCTGGCAAAAAACGCCTGCCATGCCCTATGCCAGTGATCGCGATCAAGCCTGCCACGGATTACGGCAAACTGACGATGTTCATGGAATGCAATGCCCTGATGGCGCGCCCATTCCGCCACCGCTTGATCACGTTTGAACGTCCATAGGTTGCCGGTTTCTGCATGTGCATGAATGGCACGGATATGGAATTTGTCGGCGAGCCCGGCCAAGACATCAACAACATTGCCAACCCGCACGGTAAGCGATTGACCAAGCGCACGGGCATCAGACGCCAGTTCATGCAGGGACGCGCGGATAAACTGCCAATGCCGTGCCGATGTGTCTGGTAAGCACCAGTAGTCGGGCTCTACGACATAAAGCAACACAACAGGATATCCGTTCGCGATTGCCGCATTCAGCGCCGCATGATCATGCAGGCGCAGGTCACGCTTTAACCAGACAACTGTGATTGGTTTGCCCATCAGCACCACCCAACGACAACGTTTGCATCAGCTGTGGTGGACAGACTTAAAATGCGGAAACAAAACAGCGGCATGCAAACGGAACTCGCAATCACAAGAACATTGCTTCCATACGCTGCGTGACTTTGTCCGGATTGGTTTGGCCCGGAAGCTACCCCAGAAACACAAAAAGCCGGACTTGTGTCCGGCTTTAGCATTGGCAACCCCGATTAACGGGTGCCTATATGGGGCGAGCGTTATGCAATCGCGTCACGAGCCGCTTTACGGGCAACGTCTTTGATCTGCCACTGGGAAATCCCGACATCATCAAGATCGCGCTTATCAAGACCATAAAGTTCGTTGGCAACCGAGCGTGCATAGGCCCAACGGCGAACAGCAACAAGAATACTGGACAGGAACATGTTGAACCTCCTTGGGTTACAAATTCGAATGCCGCCTTGGGGATGATCCCCAACTGTCTGGCGCATTCACTGGCTTGCTTCGCGTTGCAATATGTCTAAATCGGGCTTGATCCTCAACCTCCAAAAAATGCATATCATCTGTGCCAATTATTCACAGGTAGACGCCGCTCAACCAATCATCACCAACAATCCGTGGCTGATAACCCGATTTAATCCGATATTTTGAATTGAATTGCGCTCAAAATAAATGGTGCGACGCACCATTCTGAATACACCACGGAGGAAAACACCCTCCCGGATGCTACCTTAAATCTTGTCTTCATTCGAAAACGGCAATGCAGATTCAAGGGCATGTACGGTCAGCGGCGCGGCAACGCCCTTGACTGCAAAGTCCCCGCAACAGACCGTTGGGGCCGTGATATGGCTTGCCAGCACATCGGACATCAATAACGGGGTCCCGATCTGTTTGGTAAGGCTTTCAAGCCGGGCGGTACGGTTAACCGCCACCCCCATCACGGTAAAATCAAGTCTGTGCGTTCCACCGACATTTCCATAAACCACTTCACCGTAATGCAGCCCGACACCAAAACGCAGCGATGGCAAACCGGCCTTTGACCGGTCTTCATTGACTTTGCCAAGATCGCTTAGGGCAGCCTCCGCCGCACGCAGGGCATTTTCACAAACGGTTTCAGCCGATTGATCGTTCTCTTGGGCAAAGACAATCAGCATGGCATCACCAACAAACCGCAAAATCTCCCCGCCATGGGGGCGCACGGCGCGTTCGACCGTTTCGAAATAGACATTGAGGCTATCAAGGAGTTGCTCGACCGAGAGGGTTTCGGTCAGAACGGTAAAATCGCGCACGTCACTGAACCACAGGGCGGCGCGAATGGTTTCACCGTCGCCACGGCGAATATGACCATGCATGACCCGCGCCCCGGTACGCTCCCCCAAATAGGTATCCAGCAGTGAATGTTCGATGCGTTTGGTGACATGGAGTTCAAGCACCACACCGATATGGTCAAGCAACCCGTCGAAGCAGTTGATTTCGCCATCATCGAAACCGTCAGGCTGATCCGTTGCGATGGTCAGCACACACCAGCGCCCGCCACTGAACCGAACCCGGGTACAGTAATAGTCTGTGAGCCCCATCTCGATCAGCTCCCCGACCAGCGGGTGATGATCAGCTGGATTGACCTTTGCCAGATGAATGCGGACCGGGCCACCATGCAGGTTCACATCCTCAACCGGACTTCCGATATAGGATCCGCTTTCATGAATACCGTGGGAAGCCTCCCACAGATGCGCACCATGTTCACGATCCCAGGTAAAGGACCAGACGGCAACTTGCGGATGAAGGGCCTGCATCGAGCAGCGCATGCGGGCAATGTGAAAGCCGTTGGTATTGAGCTGTTTCATCAATCCGTCAAAGAAGGCATTCGGATCCTCAAGAAACCGGCCTTCTTTGGCTATCCAGTCGATAACAGGCGCATTATTCCACATATCCGGGTCTTATTCCCTTTTTGAGCGCGCAGCAATCGCGACGGAATTTGACGTATTCATTCCACAACGTCACAGCTTTAATGCACACAAACGCCCTAATTGTTTTTGCTGCCCTGCAATATAATTTGGTTGTATATTGCTAATTTTGTAACAGTTTGTTTCAGTTCGCAATCTGGAAACGCCCTGTTACAGTTTTGTGGATGCATTGTGCCCCCTCTCGCAGCATGTTGTCGCTGCAAATGGTTAAAAGCCAGGGAGGAAACCTAGATGTATCTGCGCAAAACCATCCTCGCCACTGGTGTGGCGTTTTCTGCACTCGCGACTGCAAGCTTTGCTCATGCCGAGCCGACCGCTGAAGTTCTGCACTGGTGGACTTCGGGCGGCGAAGCAAAAGCTGTCGCATCCCTTAAAGAAGATTTTGAAGCCAACGGCGGCACCTGGGTTGATAGCCCGGTCGCTGGTGGTGCTGGCGATGCAGCCATGACCGTTCTGCGTTCGCGCGTTCTGTCGGGCGATGCACCGGCTGCTGTTCAGCTTAAAGGCCCGGCCATTCAGGAATGGGCCGAACAGGGTGCCCTTGCTGAACTGAATGACGTTGCTGCTGCTGAAGGTTGGGACGATGTGATCCCGGCTGCGATCCAGGACGTTATGAAATACGAAGGTGACTATGTTGCTGTTCCTGTAAACGTACACCGCGTTGACTGGATCTGGGCAAACCCGACCCTTCTGGCAAAAGTTGGTGTCGAATCCGCACCGACCACCTGGGACGAATTCAACGCTGTTGCCGACAAACTGCAGGCTGCTGGCATTACGCCGGTCGCACATGGTGGTCAGCCGTGGCAGGACGCAACCGTCTTTGAAACCGTCGTTCTTGGTCTTGGCGGCCCGGAATTCTTCCAGAGCGCCCTGATTGACCTCGACGAGGACGCGCTGAACTCCGACACCATGAAAGCGGTGTTTGACCAGATGCGCAAAATCCGCGGTTATGTCGATGCCGACTTCCCGGGTCGTGACTGGAACCTTGCAACCGCAATGGTCATGAATGGCGAAGCCGCCATGCAGATCATGGGTGACTGGGCAAAAGGCGAATTCCTTGCTGCTGGCAAAGTACCGGGCAAAGACTTCATCTGTGCAGCAACCCCGTCAGAGAACGGCTACCTGTTCAACGTTGACAGCTTTGCAATGTTCAACGTTTCGGGTGATGACAAGGTCGAAGGCCAGAAACTGCTTGCCGAACTGATTGTTGGCGAGAAGTTCCAGGAAACCTTCAACCTGCTCAAAGGTTCGATCCCGGCACGTTCGGGCGTATCGCTTGAGAAGTTCGACGATTGCGCCAAGAAATCCGAAGCTGACCTTGAGGCAGCACAGGAAGCTGGCGGGTTCCTGCCGTCCATGGCACATGGCATGGCGCTTCGCGGCCACCTTTCAGGTGCGATCGTTGACGTCGTGACCGCCCACTTCAACTCCGACATGTCGTCTGACGAAGCTGTCTCGCGTCTGGTCGAAGCTGTTGAACTGGCCAAAGACTAATCTCATCTGATCAGAACAATCTGAAATATGAGCACCTTGCAGGCCCCGGATTTTCCGGGGCCTGTTTCCCAGTAATTTAACGTTTGAGGCAAAGGTTATGGGGGCTTCTCAAAGCACCGAAAGCAACCTGATGGCCAGCATTCAGAGACATCTCTCAAAGATCGTTGTTGCGCCGTCCTTTGCTGCGTCCCTGTTTTTCGTCTACGGGTTCATCCTGTGGACCGGCTATATGGCGTTTTCGAAGTCGCGCATGCTTCCCGTCTGGGATTGGGCCGGGCTGCGACAGTATGAACGCCTGTGGCAGATGGAACGCTGGCATGTTGCCATTGAAAACCTGTTGATCTTTGGCGGTCTGTTTATTGTGACCTGCCTGTTCATCGGGTGCCTTCTGGCAGTTCTTCTTGATCAGCGTATTCGCGCCGAAGGTGCGCTTCGCACGATCTTCCTTTATCCGATGGCCCTGTCCTTCATCGTGACAGGTACTGTCTGGAAATGGCTTCTTAATCCGGGCCTTGGCCTCGAAAGCATGATGCATGACCTCGGCTGGACGAGCTTCAAGTTCGACTGGCTGGTCAATTCGGACATGGCGATCTACACGGTTGTGATCGCTGCAGTCTGGCAAGCATCCGGCTTTGTGATGGCAATGTTCCTTGCGGCATTGCGCGGCGTCGATCAGGACATCATTCGCGCAGCCTATATGGACGGTGCCAGCCTGCCCCGGATCTATTTCGGTATCATCATCCCGTCGATCCGCCCGGTTTTCCTGAGTGCGATCGTCGTTCTGGCCCACCTTGCTGTCAAAAGCTTTGACCTTGTCATTGCGCTTACTGGCGGTGGCCCGGGCTATTCATCCGATCTTCCGGCAACCTTCATGTACACGATGGCCTTCCAGCGTAACCAGCTTGGTGTCGGTGCGGCCAGTGCCATGATGATGCTGGCGACCGTTATGGCGATCATTGTGCCGTATCTGTATTCCGAACTGCGCGGAGGCAAGAAAAATGGCTGATATTCAGACCTACAGCCACGACGCAGGCTGGAAACACACAGTTCTGCGCGGGTTGCTTTATCTCGTTCTGATCCTGTTTGCAGCCTATTACCTTTTCCCGCTGATCGTCATGATTTCGACGTCGTTGAAATCGCTTGACGAAATTCGTGAAGGGTCGCTGATTTCGCTGCCGCGCGTGGTGACGTTTGATGCATGGAACTATGCATGGAACGAAGCCTGCGTTGGTGTCGAATGTACCGGGATCAAAATCTATTTCTGGAACTCGGTCAAAATGGCGATCCCCGCCGTTCTGATTTCGACCTTCCTTGGTGCGATCAACGGGTATGCGCTGACCAAGTGGCGGTTCAAGGGTGCAAACATCGTCTTTGCCCTGCTGCTGTTTGGTTGCTTCATTCCGTTCCAGGTCGTTCTGCTGCCGATGTCACAGGTTCTTGGCAAACTTGGTCTTGCCAGCTCCACCCCGGGCCTTGTTCTGGTCCACGTGGTTTACGGCCTGTGCTTTACCACCCTGTTCTTCCGGAACTACTATGTTTCGATCCCGGACGAACTGGTCAAGGCAGCCACCATTGACGGTGCCGGGTTCTTCACCATTTTCTGGCGCATTATTCTGCCGATCTCGACCCCGATCATCGTGGTTTCGGTCATCTGGCAGTTCACCCAGATCTGGAACGACTTCCTGTTCGGTGCCTCGTTTGCTTCTGGCGCAAACGCACCGATGACCGTCGCACTCAACAATATCGTCAACACCACGACCGGCGTGAAACAGTACAACGTTGATATGGCAGCAGCCCTGCTGACCGGCCTTCCGACGTTGCTGGTTTATGTTTTGGCAGGCAAATACTTCGTCCGCGGCCTGACCGCCGGTTCGGTGAAGGGATAAGCAAATGGCATCACTCACCCTCGATAAAGTTCGCAAGGCGTTTGGCCCTGTTGAAGTTCTCAAGGAAATCAATCTGGCGATCGACGATGGCGAGTTTCTCGTCCTAGTCGGTCCGTCCGGTTGCGGCAAATCGACCCTTCTGAACCTGATTGCAGGTCTGGAAACATCCACCGACGGGGAAATCCGCATCGGGGATCGCGTTATCAACGACGTGCATCCCAAAGACCGTAACATCGCCATGGTGTTCCAGTCCTATGCGCTTTACCCGAACATGACGGTGCGCAAGAACATCACCTTTGGCCTCGAAATCCGTGGCGTTTCCAATCAGGAACGCGACAAGGCCGTGGCCGATGTTGCCAAACTGCTCCAGATTGAGCCGCTTCTGGATCGTAAACCATCCCAGCTTTCGGGTGGTCAGCGTCAGCGTGTCGCCATGGGCCGCGCGCTTGTCCGTGATCCGGATATCTTCCTGTTTGACGAACCGCTTTCCAACCTGGATGCGAAACTGCGTGTCGACATGCGCACCGAGATCAAGAAGCTGCATCAGCGTCTTGGCTCGACCATTGTGTATGTCACCCACGATCAGATTGAAGCCATGACTTTGGCATCACGCATCGCGGTCATGAAGGACGGTATCCTGCAGCAGTTCGATACGCCGCAGAATATCTATGAGCGTCCGAACAACATGTTTGTTGCCGGCTTCATTGGCTCGCCCTCGATGAACTTCATCAATGCGACGCTGAGCGAAGACAACGGCAAGCTGGCCGTGACAATTCCGCGCGGCAGTGATCCGATTGTTCTGCCGCTGTTTGAGGCACCGGAAAGCTATCATGGCTATGTCGGCAAGGATGTTGTCTTTGGCATCCGCCCCGAAGCCCTGACACACAAGCGTACCGGTTCGGATGAACCGGGCAGCCAGTATGTCAATTTCGACAGCAAGGTTGAAGTGATCGAACCGACCGGTGCCGACACCATGACCGTGATCGAAATCGCTGGTAAGGAAATCGTCGCACGTGTCCGTCCGGACCGCGCACCAACACCGGGCGAGAGCATGACGTTCTCGGCCGACATGTCTCAGATCAGTCTGTTTGACCCGGATACCGAGTTGCGGATCTGATCTGACTGGCGGGTGGTTCTGGGGGCCACCCGCCATTCTTCTTTTTGGGCCCTGCCCTGTGCCGCAGCTGCCTAAACCCTGCGCGGCAGGGACACGATAACTTCAAGCCCTTTACCCGGCATATTGCGCAGCTCGATGCGCCCGTCATGGGCATCAATCACCGTTTTCACGATAGACAGCCCAAGACCACTACCCCCTGTGCTCCGCGCCCTTGATCCTTCAACACGATAGAATGGCAGGAATACCTTGTCCTGATGTTCGACCGGGATACCGGGCCCTTCATCTCGGATGGTAACCAGAACAGTGTCTGCCGTGGCTTCAAGGCTGACATTGGCGCGATGGCCATATTTCAGGGCGTTTTCAATCAGGTTGGTAAAGGCGCGCTTCAACGTACCCGGACGACACGACAACCGGATGCTGCGTTTACCATCGAAGCTATGGGCATCATCGCCACCGCCAAACACAGTATGGACAGAGCTGAACTGCAAGGGCTGTGGCCCGGCAAAGCTCACCGGGCGGCCAAGATCGGCATAGTCATCACAGATGGCTTCAAGCACGGAGACGAAATCCACCGTACGCTCTTCCTCCTTGGCGATCCAGTCACCGAGGAAATCGAGCGCGTCATTCAAAAGACTGTCCATTTCATCAAGATCACGCAGCACGGTTTCACGCAGCTCATCATTTTCAATGAATTCGGCACGCAGGCGCAGACGCGTGCTTGGTGTGCGCAGATCGTGCGAAATCGCGGCCAGCATCCGGGTCCGGTCCCCCAGCATCCTTGAAATGCGTTCGCGCAGATCGTTGTAGGCCGCGGCCATTGACCGGGCCTCTGTCGGGCCGCGTTCCTCAACGGGCGGGCCGCTGACCTCATCGCCATGATCGATAATCGCGCGTGTCAGGCGCTTGAACGGCCCGGCCAGAAGGTCTGCAAGGCCGGCAAACACCACGAGGACTGCGGCCACCCCCATAAGGAACATCAGGAAGACAAGCGACGGCGATGCATAGTTCGCCCAAAGCTCATCATGTCGAACGAGGATGCGTTTGCCAGACGGCATCAGGATTTCGACCTGTGCCTCAAGCCCCAGTCGGGCAATTTCACGCGACAATTCGGCAAAGAACAGGCTGGGGTTTTCAGTGGCCTCAATGGTGGCGCGCTGTTCGGAGCTCAGCCGCCCGCGTTCGAAATGCACCTTGACCGAGGTCGGCCACCCTGTGTTCGCCAGACGCGCAGGCATGGCGATGTGCTGTGCGGGCCTCGAAAACAGCAACAGCGTCCCGACATCATCGGGCGGAAGAATGCGCAGCGTCATGCCATCACGTGCCGCGATATCGACGATGTTCTCTTCAAATTCCGGGTTTTCGGCGATCCGCACCAACTCACGAATGGTAAAGCCCAGCGTATAGGCGCGGCCAATGCGTTCATCACGCTCGATGACGTAATAGGACGCCAACGCGCTGAGCACGGCAATGATCAGCCCGCCCAGCATCATCAGAAGAAAGATACGCCCGCCCAGCGTGCGCGGCTTATAGCGGCGCAAATAGTTGCTGAATTTTGCGAACGTATCGGCCATGGGTTGGATCAGGCCCTAAAGCGTCTGGGTGTCGGCGCAGAATTGATAGCCGATGCCGCGCACTGTCTTGATCAGTTTCGGGTTCTTGGCATCTTTTTCGATCTTGCGGCGCAGGCGACTGATTTGAATATCGATGCTGCGATCAAACGGAAGCGAGCTTTGGCCGCGGACAATATCAACAAGCTGTTCACGCGATAGCGCGCGCTTGTTGTTCTTGACCAACGCCAGAAGCAACGAAAACTCGCCGGTCGAAAGGTGTACCGCAACATTGTCGGCATCGCGAAGCTCGCGCGACCCGATATCAAGCGTCCATTCGCCAAAAATGATCTTGTGCGCCGGGGTAACCTCGTTATCGGACGGCGCGACCGTACCGGTTTCAAAGCGACGGAAAACAGCCCGAATGCGCGCCAGCAATTCACGCGGATTGAACGGCTTGGTCAGATAATCATCTGCGCCAAGTTCAAGGCCCAGAATACGGTCAGTATCCTCGCCAACCGCAGTCAGCATGACAATCGGCACCTTGGAGGTGCGCCGGACATCACGGCACAGCGCAAAGCCGTCCTCGCCCGGCAGCATGATATCGAGAATGACCAGATCAATTTTCCAGTCACGCAGCGCGCGGTGCATCTCATTACCGTCCGAGACGGTGGTAATGCGAAAACCGTGCTGTAACAGGAACTTTTTCAAAAGCTTCTGGATTTCCTGGTCGTCATCAACGACCAGAATATGTGGTTCACGTCGCGTCGTCAGTGTCCCGAACTCCCCTGATTTTCATCGGCCATGTCCCTGACCGTGGCCGGAGTTTAGTCGATATCGCCAGCGGTTTGAACCATTTTACCAATTGACGATCAATTGCAAACAAATGGGCGCGGTTTTCCATTTTATCGCCGTTCACTGTGCTCCAAACCGACGCGGGATCCGTATGCAAATAACATAAACAAAGTCAAAAGCGGTCCGGATCAGACAGGAGCCAAACATGCCTCGGATGTCGAACGTCAATATTGCCATTATTGGTGCCGGAATGGCCGGCCTCAAAGCCGCCAACACCCTGCATCGAATTGGCGTCAACGTCACCGTTTTCGAGAAAAGCCGCGGACTTGGTGGTCGTTTGGCATCGCGCCGTACAGAGTTCGGCCATTTCAACCACGGTGCGCAATACGTCACAGCGCGCGATCCGGGCTTTAATGCGTTTCTTCAGGAAGCAACCGAATTCAAAGTTGCACAGAACTGGTCCCCCAATCTGCATCGGGGCAGTGGTGCCACAGGAACTGCAGCGACGGGAACCAACGATACCCTGTCGCCAATCGCCCGCCATGTCGGCAACCTTGCAGAAGAGCAATGGTATCAGGGCGCACCGCAAATGAACAAACTGATCCGTCCGCTGGTTGATACCTTTCCGATTCAAAAACAACACCGCATTATCGGTATTGAACCTGTAAATCAGCGCAACTTCATGCTTCATGACGACCTTGATGGGTCGTTTGGACCGTTCGACGGTGTGATTGTCACAGCACCTGCCCCGCAAACCGCTGATCTGTTGCGTCCGCTTGCTCCGCGCTTTGGCCCGATTGACGAGGTCGTCATGGCGCCCTGCTGGGCGGTGATGGCAGCGTTCAAAAAGCCGCTTCCGACCGGATTTGATGCGATGCTGTATCCAAGTGCAGAAATCAGCTGGGCGGCACGCAGCAGCCAAAGTAACGATGCGCTGCATCGTCGCACCCCCGACGCATGGGTCCTGCATGCCAGCCCGGAATGGTCGCACGCACATCTTGAAGATGACAAAGAGCGCGTGATCGAAAAGCTGCTCGAAGCCTTGCGCACTGCAAGCGGCGTCAAATTGCCCGAACTACATTCGGTACAAGCACACCGCTGGCGTTATGCCCGCACAGAAGTCCCCCTTGGCATGAGCCACCTTAACGGCATGAACGGCCGGGTGATTGCCGCCGGCGACTGGTGCCTTGGTGCACGGGTTGAGGCCGCCTGGCGCAGTGGTCGATCCGCTGCCCATTCGATGATCGAAACGCTGCTGGGATAATCGCAAAAGATGAGCACTTCGGAATGCCGAAAAATGCCAACGGACACACCCATGGCAAGTCAAACCTGCCACAGAAAACCTGCGTGACATGTGCGCGCCCGTTTAACTGGCGGCGCAAATGGAAGAACTGCTGGCACGCAGTTCAATATTGCTCCGAACGATGCCGACGGCACCGAAAGCAGGCTCCGCAAGTGGATCAGCAAAGCCAGGTGTCATGATGTTTGATCAGAAAGACGAAGACCAGCCGACCTATGCCATCCTGCGCCAGCGGATGGTTGATATGGCAACACAACGCGGTGTGGAGAAGACGATCTGCCCGTCCGAGGTCGCAAAGTCATTCGGGTCCTATTGGCGGGGTCTTATGCCACGCGTCCATCAAGTTGCAGACCAACTTTGCGCCGAAGGAAAGCTGACTTTTGAAAAGAGCGGCGTCAGCTATGGCCGACACCGCCCGTCAGGTTATTATCGATTGCGTATCGTCCCCGAAGATGAGGACTAAGCAGCGTTAGCCACGCAAGCCATGCAGGCGTTTGATCAGGCCTGCGGTCGATGCATCACGTGTACCGGTATCTTCCTTGCCCTCAACCATCGG
>NZ_DBGS01000092.1:0-21790 GCF_002295455.1 Thalassospira sp. UBA848
GTATCGCCATACCAGCCATCAAGAATGACCGTGACATCAATATTCATGATGTCGCCATTGGCCAGTTTCTTGTCACCGGGAATGCCGTGGCAGACGACATGGTTGATTGACGTACAGGTCGATTTCGGAAAACCGCGATAGCCAAGACAGGCCGAGATCGCGTTGTGGTCACGGATATATTCATCACACAGGCGATCCAGTTCGCCCGTGGTGACACCCGGAACCACATGCGGTGTGATCATATCAAGCACTTCTGCTGCCAGCTTGCCAGCGGCGCGCATGCCTTCAAATGCTTCGGGGCCGTGAAGTTTGACTGTTCCGTTCGCCACCCGAAAATCTCCTTAAACTCGGCAATATCTATGTTCGATGTATAGCCCAATGACATAAAGCCACCGGCCAGAATTGGCAAGGATTGGCTGATATGCGCGGGGTTTGATGCTTACAGCCCGGTGATCGAAAGCTGGTTTCGTACCGTCACGGCACTGGTATCAATCGCGCAGTCATAGGCAATGGCCTCAACCCCGCTGTTTCGTGCTGCCTTGAACCGTTGTGCGTAATGCGGGTCGATGTCGGTGGCCAAGGTAAAGCGGTCACAATCGGTGCGCTGGATCAGGTAAAACATCACCGCTCGGTAACCCTCGGCAACCATATCGGCCATTTCATCGAGGTGCTTTGCCCCGCGTGCGGTGACGGCATCGGGGAATTCGGCAAGACCCGGAACGTCTTCGTCGCGTTTGAGGTGGACGTTCTTGACCTCGACATAACAAAGGCCCTTGTCCGGATCGGACAGCAGGATATCAATCCGTGAATTCTTGCCGTATTTGACCTCGCGCTTGAGGCTTTCATAGCCCGCCAGTTGCGGAATTTTCCCGGCAAGGATTGCTTCTTCGACAATGGCGTTGGGGTGGGCAGTATTGATGCCGATCCACGCATCGCCAATCTGGCAAAGTTCCCAGCTGTATTTCAGTTTGCGTTTGGGATTGTCTGATTTTGACAGCCAGACATCAATCCCCGGCTCCTTGAGCCCGATCATCCCGCCCGGATTAGCGCAATGGGCGGTAATCACTTCGCCACTATCAAGTTCAACATCGGCGAGAAACCGCTTGTAGCGTTTGATCAGCTTGCCGTGGATCAGGGGTTGGGGAAGTTGCATACCTTGCCTTTTGATGCTGTAAAGGTCTGGGAAGGAGGGTGGTTAAACTTGCATCAAGTCAGTTTGATATCAATGTCCAAACAAATAGGAGTTTTTTTTAGGGTCCAGTGGCCTGATCCGATTTGTCGGCAAAAACTCGTATTGGAAACCCTTTTCATTCGATAACACAAATTTTATCCATAAAAAATCATTCATTTCCGGTTGAAATTTTCAAATTGATGTTGATCTTAGAGTATAGCGCTTCCACCGCAGTAGGTGTGTGGAAGGATTCCCGGTTAGTGCTAGTTGCTTGGGAATATTGGCCACACTAAGAAGCAGAGGCAGATTGGGTACACCCTGCTTTTCGATCACCAAGATTCCCTGATTGCACGCCAAAATATATGCTCGGGGAGAATCAAAATGAATCTTGGACAATTCCGTATCTCGACCAAAGTGATCACAGTCATAGCTGTTCTTGCAGTATGTCTGGGTGTGAACACGACTGCCGGTATATGGGGCCTTGATCGGCTTTTTGACGTATCCGAGCGCAGTCAGACAGCCGCCGAAGAAGCAAGCGACGGCGGTCACCTGTTGCGTGTTGTTACCTCGCTCAATCGAGCCGAATTCCGTATTGCTGCAGATCCGTCGCCTGAAACGGTTGCTGAGATGAGAACAGTCATCGACGAGGAGCGAAAACAGTTTCGCGAAACCATCGAAAAACTAAAGGAAACAGCAGGCGAGGCGCAGGGCAGAGAACTTGATGAGATATTTGCCCGTTATGAGTCCTACCGGGATCAGGTAACCTCAACGATAAACGTCGCCGCTCAGGGCAGCGGCGAAGACATCGGAACGCTACGTGAAAATCTTGTAAATCTGGCGCAGAACCACCGTGTCAATGCAGGCGAACTCAATGATTATATTCGTGACTATCTTGAGATCGCCGAAAACCGGATGCAGATGCTTGAAGCAGAATCTTTCGCGGTGTTCGATGCAACGCGTCGGGGTATGGTTATTTTTGCTGTTGTCGCGATTGTGATCGGTTTTGGTATGGGAATGTACATTTCCCGCCAAGGTATCATCAATCCTATCCGTGGCATTGTCAGTGTCCTCAAGCAGCTTGCTGATGGGCATCTCGAAGCCAAGCTTTATGGTGTCGGTCGCAAAGACGAGATCGGCGATATCGCGCAGACCATGCAGGTCTTCCAGAAGAATATGCTGCGCACGCGTCAGCTCGAAGAAGAGGCGGAAGAAAAAGAACGCATTGCGGAAGAACTCAGGATCAAGCAGCTAAATAAAATGGCTGATGATTTTGAAAATACTGTTGGCAGTGTGGTTTCAATCGTCTCATCTGCATCTGTCCAGCTTGAAACTGCGGCCGAAACCTTGACCTCCACACTTGATGAAGCCAATTCGCAGGCAACCACGGTCGCGTCTGCATCCAATCAGGCATCAACTAACGTTGAAACGGTGGCTGCTGCCTGTGAACAACTTGCCTCATCCATCGGTGAAATTGGCCAGCAGATGCAAAACGCGACTAACATCACAGGCTCTGCTGACGAAAATGCCAATCAAACCCGACTCACGGCCGAACAAATGGTGGTTTCCGTTCAGAAGATTGGAGAAGTTGTCACCTTGATCCAGGATATTGCGTCGCAGACCAACCTGTTGGCGCTTAATGCAACCATCGAGGCCGCCCGTGCGGGGGACGCTGGCAAGGGCTTTGCCGTCGTTGCAAGCGAAGTGAAAAACCTTGCAACCCAGACCGCCAAGGCAACCGAAGATATTACCAATCACATCGAAGAGGTACAGACCGTTACCAAGACAACGGCGCGTGCTATCGAGGATATTTCCTCGGTGATTGCAGAGGTGCGCGATACCTCGATCACGATTTCCGCGGCCGTCGAACAACAGGATGCCGCAACCCAGGAAATCGCACGAAATGTCAGTCAGGCGTCTGAGGGCACGAATGAGGTAACCTCGGCGATCACCCAAGTCACGGAAGCTGCCCATGACGGTGGGCAAGCTGCCAACGAGGTTTTGACAAGCGCACGCGACTTGTCGCGTTCCGCAGATACGCTGCGCGTCGAAGTGGACAAGTTTGTTGAAGCTGTACGCGCAGCATAGCCACTAGCGTCGAACTTCGCAGGGCGAGCCTGATGTGCGCCCGTCAATTTCAAATGCCAAGCCAAAGTGTCGTCTCGCACAGCGGTTTGGCTTGGCTTTTAATCTGCTGCACCATGGCGCAAATTTTTGCGCTATGCGGGCGCGCTGTGGCCAACTGTCCTGACAGAAACTGTCATGTGACGGGCGTTATCAGACTGCCAATTTTGCGGCAAACAGGGCATACATCAAGCCCTTGCAGCCACAACCCTTTAGCGGAGCCATCATGCGTCAGAGCCTGAGCGATAAAATCATTGCTGTGTGCGACAAGAAAATCGCGCAAAAGGGGCCGGATGTCGGCCTGTCATTCTATGCGTTCTTTGCCAATCGCAATGATGACCCGGATACCTTGATGGAGGCCGCAACCTGGTGGATCAAAACCCACGAACTTGACCACTTTGAAAAGGCGACCAAGATCCGCGAGATGGTCTCAGCCGGGAAGTGATCCCGGCTTGATCCGGCTTTATTGCTTTTTCGCGTCATCACCGAGGAAATCAACAAGGCTGACCTGACCCGATCCACGGCGCAGCGGTTTGGGTTGGCTTTCATCCGGGGCCCAGGCGGTCAGATAGATCACCTGAAACTTGGCATGGATGCGGCCATCAGGGCGGGCATGGCGTTCGTGATAAATCGCCGCTGCCCGCGCAAGCGTGCTGCGTTTGGTGAATTTCTTGGATCGTTTGGCAATCAGGTTGCTTTCACCCATCCCTGACAGATCCCGCATCAGTTTCAGGGCATCGGGATAGTCGATATAGATATCATCGGCATCGACCACCGGCAGGGCAAAGCCGCTGCGCTGCAAAAGCGCCCCGGCATCCTTGACGTCGACGAACGGTGAAACGCGGGGCGATACGCCACCTTCTTCCTCGGCCTCTGCCGTCATCAGCGCTTCGCGCAGGTCCTTAAGCGTCTCGCCGCCGAGCAGGCAGGCAAGGAACAACCCATCGGGTTTCAACGCACGACGCGCCTGAAGCAACATGCCGGGCAGGTCATTGACCCAGTGAAGCGACAGGTTGGACAGGATCAGATCAAGCGATCCTTCGGCAAAGGGCAGGAATTCCTCGTCCGCGACCAGTGTGCCTTTGTTGTTGTTGGCGTATGCGGCCTTGGCATAGCCCCGCGAAATGTCGCTTTGATACAGCGTTTCAATGCCGCCGCGGGTGCCAATGATCTGGCCCATCTCACCGCTGTGGCAGCCAAGATCGACCGCCAGCGGGAATTTACGGGTGGTGTCATCAAGGCGATCGGCAAGGCGTTCGGCGGTTTCGGCAAACAGGAAATTATAATCCTGTGCCTTGGTCGCCGCGCGGTCGCGGCGCAGTTTCAGGATGTCTCGATCAAAGACGGTGATCGGATCGGCCATGGGGCGGGAAGCTCCGGCTAAGTCAGTTAAACAGGTTACGACTTAGATAGAGGCTCTTTCCCCAAGACGCAATCAACCTTCTGCGCCGCCTGCCATACGCATCGGGAATACACCCCGACGCAGGACCCAGCGTGACGGGCTGAAGCTAAGAAGGCGTTCGGCACCAACGAATTGCGTGACCATGGCGCCACCCATCACAATCTCTGCCGTGCCGGTCAGTTGCAACATGTCACCAGTGGTAAAGTCGACAAACACCAAGCCTGCCAGCGGATTGATCACAAGATTGCCCAGCGTGTTGAAGAACCGGTTTCCGGCATAATCGGGAATGATCAGGGCACCCGTATCGTCAAGCGTGACAAAGCCGGGCGGGCCGCCGCGATGGGAAACATCGACTTCGCGCCCACGATCCGGCGCAGCGTTATCGACATAAGACGCGATAAAAAACGTATCACTCCGGGAGATGAAGTCGCGGACATCCTTGGTCAATGTCACACCCGTTTGTGGTGACTTCCGCAAATCTTGGCTTTGCAGATATTCCACATCCGGTGCGAACGCAAGGTTGCGCGGATGGATGTATTTCGGACAATTGCCAAAACTGTGACCGACCTTGATGTCAAAGGATGTCTCATTCCGGCGAAAAATTGTCCCATTCAGACGGTTTCTGCGCCGTGTGTGCAGTTCGATCCCCAAAAGACCGATACCATCACCGTCATTCAGGCCGATATCTGCCGGATCGGCTTGATCGCGGGGTAACGTCACGGACAGGTGATAGGGATCGGTGGCAAAAAGGAAACCCGGACGGTTGGCACGAAGCGTTGCCCATGGATTGCCATCACCATCCACCGTGCCCAGCACAGCAAAGGGCAATTGCGGATAAAACAGGCGATGTTGTTCGATCATGTGATCGCGCAGCACCTTGCGCCCGACCTCCTCCATGCGGGCATCAACGCCAAGGATTTCCTGAAGGCGCACTTCCCCGGCATGCCAGGGCGATGGGGTGCGCCCTGGCGTTTTTTGGGGGACAGTGCGGTGGGTGGTCGTATCAGAATGATCAGACATCTGGGGCTGCTTTGTCTTAGGGGGCAAGGTGGCGCTGTGGCGCAGTGGCGCAGTGGCGCAAGAAGGGCGCTTGATCAGGCAGATTTCAGCATTTCTTCTGGCGCATGCATGAAGGGCACAAAACCCGGCAGGTCTTCGATGCGTTTCAGCCAATCGCGCACTTTGCCATAGGCCGCCAGATCGACATTGCCCTCGGGGGCGCGGGCGACGTAGCTGTAAAGTGCGACATCGGCGATGGTCGGATGGCTTGCGGCCAGCCAGTCATTGGTTTTCAGGTGGTCTTCGATATTGCCAAGCACCGCGTGGGCGCGCGAGATGACTTCATCTGCGTCAAACGGTGCACCAAACAGTGTGATCAGGCGTGCCGCAGCCGGACCAAAGGCGATCTGTCCGGCGGCAATCGAAAGCCAGCGCTGAACATGTGCGGCACCCTCAGCATCTTCGGGAAGCCAGTTGGTCGCGCCGGCTTTTTTCGCCAGATAAACCATGATGGCGTTGGAATCCGTGATCACTTTATCGCCGTCTTCCAGGACAGGGACCTGACCGAGGGGATTGAGTTTCAGGAATTCGGGCGATTTATGTGCACCATTGGCAAGGTCGACTTCAACCAGTTCATGTTCAAGGCCCAGAAGGCCAAGGAACAGGCGGGCGCGGTGGGCGTGGCCGGAAATCGGATGGTGATAAAGTTTCATGTCAGGTTTCCTTGAGAGAGTGGAACTGACGTAATGATGTCTGTTTCGATAAAATTATGGAATAATCGAATTATGCAATTTATTATTCCGATTATTGCAATAATAAGCTGACTGCAAGGTGGCGCGAATGGACCGTTTCAATGCCATGAATATCTTTGTGCGCGTGGCTGAGGAGCAGGGCTTTGCCGCAGCTGCCCGTTCACTCAATATAAGCCCGGCGGCAGTGACTCGCACAATCGCGCAGCTTGAACAGATCATTGGCGCACGTCTTCTGGTTCGGACCACCCGTTCGGTTACCCTGACGGACGCAGGTGTTCGCTATCTGGCGGACTGCAAGCGACTTTTAAGTGACCTGAAAGAAGTCGAGGCCGCGGCAGGCGGGGCATATGCCAAGCCAAGCGGGATGCTGACCATCACCGCACCGGTTCAGTTCGGGCAGATGCATGTCGCCCCGATTGTCGGGCAATATCTTGACGCCTATCCTGATATGCGCGCACGCCTTTTGCTGTTTGATCGTATCGTCAATATTGTCGAGGAAGGCATCGATCTTGCGGTGCGTATTGGTGAGCTTGCCGACTCAACGCTGAGTGCTGTGCGGATCGGGCAGGTGTCCCAGACCGTTTGTGCGTCGCCAGAATACTTCGCCAGACATGGAATGCCCAAGACGCCATCTGACCTTGCGGCGCATCGAATTGTCGCCACCACCGGATCATCAGCGCGTCTGGACTGGCAGTTCAAATCACCGGATTGCAGTGGCCGTAAAATCAACGTGTCGCCGGATGCCAGATGGCAAACCAATTCAATAGAAGCCGCACGAAACGCCGCCCTTGATGGTTGGGGTATTGTTCGGATGCTGTCCTATCAGGCGGCACCGTTTATTGGTGATGGCCGACTGGTTGCCGTACTGGAAGACTGCGCCCTTGAGCCAGTGCCAATTCATTTGGTCCATCCCGAAGGCCGCAACGCCCCGGCGAAGGTCAGGACATTTATCGACATGGCCGCAGAAAAACTGCGGGCAAATCCGTTGTTTGATTTTGGCTAATTCAATCCCTGCGTGTGGTATGCTGTTGCCGATTTAAAGGTGATCGCGGAATTCAATGCAGATGATCGACTGGGTTCGAACAGCGACAACCATGGGCATCAATGCCATTCTGCCGCCGCGTTGCGGCGGGTGCGGCGAGGTAACCGATACCACCCATGCTGTCTGTGCTGATTGTTGGGCGGGATTGCGATTTATCTCCGCACCGCATTGTTCTTGCTGTGGCTATCCATTTGAACTGGATGATGGTGGGCCGGGCAGTGGTGACAACATTGACGGTGGTCGTATGTTGTGCGCGGCCTGCCTGCAAAAGAAACCGGCATTTGATCAGGCGCGTGCAGCACTGGTCTATGATGATCACAGCCGGGACTACCTGTTGCGGTTCAAGCATGCGGATCGTGGCGACCTGACCCCGCTTTTGGCGCGATGGGTTTATCAGGCGGGCAGCGGGATCTGGGATCAGGCTGATCTGATCGTGCCCGTGCCATTGCATCGGCGCAGGCTTCTAAAGCGGCGTTATAACCAATCGGGCCTGTTGGCCGCAAAGCTTGCGCGTATGACGGGCGTGCCATGGGATGGGCTGGTTCTGGCCCGTCACCGCAACACAAGAAGTCTTGGCGGACTGGGGCCGTCTTCACGCAAACGCGAAGTTGGCGGGGCATTTGTTGTCGATGAAGTCCGTGCCGAGAAATGCAATCTTGCGGGCGCACGGGTTGTATTGATCGACGATGTGCTAACCACCGGGGCGACGGCCAATGCCTGTGTCCGGGCGTTAAGGCAATCAGGTGCCATGCACGTATCTGTGATCACAGTTGCACGTGTCGTGCGATGACGCATTCTATTAATTCTGATATACAGCGCTCATCTGAACATAATTTCGCACCGTACCAGACGCAGTAGACCCGATAATCCGGGGCATTCGCGATGGTCGGTTGCCAAAGAAAGGATGTATGCCACATGGCAAAAGTTGAAGTGTATGCCACCGAATGGTGCCCGTATTGCAAGCGTGCGCGCAAGCTGCTTGAGGAAAAGGGTGCCAAATACCAGCTCATCGACGTGATGATGGAACCGCGCCGCAAGAAAGAAATGATGGATCGTGCCAATGGCAAGCACACTGTGCCGCAGATCTTCATCAATGACGAACATATTGGCGGCTGTGACGAACTGATGGCGCTCGAAGCTGCCGACAAGCTCGAAGCCAAACTGTCTGCCTGAGAGCCAATTGGCTGATTAACGGCAATAGTCATACAAAACCCCGGCCATTTAGGCCGGGGTTTTCATTTGTCTGATGATTATGGTGTTAGCCGAATGTGGCTTCCATTTCCTTGCGGAAGGCAATCGCCGGGTCCTTGGCATCAAATTCGACATCATCCCAGGTCAGGGTTTGATCCATCGCCACCGGGCGCTTGATCTTGAGATGATGCGCAAGCCCGATGGGCAGGGCACTGCGCGCCTTTGACGTCAGGGCAGGCATCAGTTTGCCATAGACTGTATAGCCGCCCTCGCCATCAAGCATTTCACCGGGTTTAAGATCACGCTTGGCGGTGGCGACCGCGTCACCCGACCAGGCGCGTGATGTGCCGGTGGCCTCCCCGCGCAGGGCGGCTGAGGCCACCGAAATGCCAAGTTCCAACCCGATCAGGTGATAGGGTTTGTACATGGTCGAATATTGTCCGCTTGGGTCTGTCAGAAGGCCATATTCATTAAAGCAGCGCGCGACATATTCGCTGGGGGCCTCAAAGGTCACATAAACGCCCCAGCGCAGATCGCGAAACACCGGACGGGTATCGCGTTCAAGGCTTGAAACCACCTCGACCGTGCCTTTGCGATCAAGGATCCCACCACTTTCACGCGGGCATAGAAGACGGGGCAGATCGTCAACGCCACAGGCCGGGAACTGCAATCCGCAATCCTGCGGCACAAGATCACAGGCATTGGACACGGCCGCCAATTCAATGGCGGACTTGGTGCCATCAAGGAAGCTGTTGAAAATTTGCGGGTTCATGCCGCCCGCCTGCGCCTGTTCGGGTGTCAGGCCATAGTGATGCCAGACATCATCGGGCGTGACATGATGATAGATCGGAAGATATTTGGTGCCCTTGCCTGCACAGGTCACGGGCAGGCCAATTGCACGTGCCCAATCAACCATTTCCGAAATCAGGGCCGGTTGATCGCCATAGGCCATGGAATACACAAGGCCTGCGGCCTCGGCCCGTTTGGCAAGAAGTGGGCCGGCAAGGACATCGGCCTCGACATTGACCATGACGATATGGCGGCCATATTCGATGGCCTTAAGCGCAAAGCGAATACCGGCTGCGGGACTTCCGGTGGCATCAATGATGACTTCAAGCCCGTCTGCGGCGATCAGGGCATCGGCATCCTCGGTGATCCAGGTGGTGCCATCGCGGTAAGCCGATGCGCTGTCCTTTGCCGCGAACTGATCATCTGACCAGCCGACACGGCGCAAGGCGGCCTTGGCGCGGTCGATGCTCAGATCAGCAATGCCCAGAACGTGATAGCCCGGATGATGTCCGGCCTGACTTAGAAACATCGATCCGAATTTGCCGGCGCCGATGATGCCAACTCGTACGGGATTGCCTTCATCTGCGCGCTTGCGCAGTTTTGTATCAAGGTTCATTGGCGTTCCTCCCAGACAGGAAACTTGTCGTTCTTATATGGTTCTGCCTTTGCAACGCGGGCGGGTCATTGGCAGATTTTTTGAAGGAGTTGGGGATTGGTGGTGCGAAGGGCGACGAAAAGGCGGGCTGTTGGTGGCAGCGAGGGGCAGGTCAGCTTGGTTATTGCATTCGGGAAACCAGACGGTCACGCGCACTACGCCCATGATCGCGGGCCAGTTTCTCGGCAAGAGGACCATCGCCGACACAGATGGCATCGGCGATGGCCTGATGTTCGGTCCAGATCGGATCACGGGGGTAACCAATCTGGATATAGGCATGCATCACGCGCCTGATCTGAAGCCAGACTGCGGCTGATGCTTCGGGCAACAGGGGATTGCCCGACAGGCGGTAGATCGTTTGATGAAATGCGACGTCGGCTGCAACAAGTTCTGCGGTGTCGCCGCTGCCCAGAGCGTGGTGTCCCTGTTGAATGGCAGCCCGCAAAGCCGATTCCCGATCCGATGCCTTGGTTTCAGCAGCCAAACGGGCCGCAAGCCCGTCAAATGCTTCTCGCAGGTCATAAACGTGACGGACCAGTTCACTGTCCACGGGCGCAACGCGATATCCGCGCCGTCCCATTGGTTCGACAAGTCCGTCACGACGCAGCAACCCCAGAGCTTGCAACACTGGTTGCCGCGAGACATTGAGTTCCTCGGCAATGGCTTCCTGTCGCAATGGCGTTCCGGGAGGGAGTGCACCGGAACACAAGGCATCGACCAGGCGGTCATGCACTTCGTCAGTCAGACTTTTTCGGCCGGAAAGAGGTTCCATCTTCGATCCTCATTGGGTGTACGGAATACTGTATACACTAATTTCTTTTTTGGAAAGAATGAATTTGCGGTGATGAATCCTTTGGGTTGCATCCGCCAAAAGGGCCGTATGCGGTTTCGGTCGAAATCGACCTGCGCTATTCCAATTGTCTATTGCCGCCCTAGATCATGCGGCCCATCATGATGTTGGATAATGATAAAAAGGAGACTGCGTCATGACCCGTTTTATTGCGGCCTGCGTTCAGGTCAATTCACGCGATGTCATGTCTGATAACCTTGCGCGTGCGGCAACCTATGCCCGCGATGCGCATGCGGCCGGAGCCAGACTGATCGCTTTTCCCGAAAACGTGTCGATGATGTCCTTTGGCGGATCAAATGTGCGCGCCGCTGCCTTCCCCGAAGACGAGCATCCCGGTCTGGTCTTTTTCTGCGATCTGGCCGAGGAACTAAAATCAACCCTGATCGTCGGATCCCTGCATGTCAACGTGCCGGGCGAAGACCGTGTGGCAAACCGGTGTTTTGTGATCGGGCCTGATGGCAAGGTCATCACATCCTATGACAAGATCCACATGTTTGATGTCGATCTTGCCAATGGTGAAAGCTATCGCGAAAGCAAGACCTTCCGGCCCGGCGATGCGGCCCGACTGGCCGAAACCGAATGTGGCATGGTGGGGGTATCTATTTGCTATGACGTGCGTTTCCCGCATCTGTTTCGCGATTACGCCAAGGCGGGTGCAAAGATCCTCAGCATCCCGGCCGCCTTTACCCGCACCACCGGGCAGGCGCATTGGCATACCCTTTTAAAGGCACGTGCGATTGAAAACGGCTGTTTTGTGATCGCGGCAGCCCAGTGCGGCGATCATCCGGGCGACCGCCAGACCTTTGGCCATTCGCTGATCATTGATCCGTGGGGGCAGGTTTTGGCCGATGGTGGCACCGATCCGGGTTTCATCACCGCAGAAATTGATCTGACGCGCGTCGATGAAATTCGCCGGATGGTGCCATCGCTTGGCAATGATCGGGAATATAAACCCTGCTAGTCATCTTTGATCGAAGTGGTCAGGCGTAACTGACCACTTCGAATTCGATGTCGTTTTCATCACGGAAATAGAACCGGCGACCGGGTTCGTAATCGGCATGGTTAAAGGTTTCGATGCCGTCCGCCTTGATCTTTGCCTCGGTCCCATCAAGGTCATCAACGACAATACCCAGATGGTTCAGCCCACCAATCGTGGCATAGGAATTTTCCTGTCCATGCTTTGGCGTGCCAAGGGCATAGATCGCCACATAGCTTTCATCATTGCCGACGTGATAGGTCAGCCCATCATGAATGGCCGGGCCTTGCCAGCGGATATGCCAGCCAAACCAGTTGCACAGGTTTGCAGCAGTTTTCACCGGGTCTGCGACCGTGAAATTCACATGTTCGAGAAATGCAGCAGTCATGGTGTTTCCTTGTCCGTGTGGTTTTGTCTTTGGGTTCCCTTCGTCGTAATTCCTCAACCATGGTTAAGGTCAAGGCCCAATTCCCTTTGCTTTATATAGGAAGCAAATGGTCGTTTGTCGCATCCTCACGCTTTATCACGCATCCTCACGAAACAGTGTCGCAACGTCATTTCGATTTCTGGCTGTGTCCGGGCACACTGCGTACATCAGGGATTTACAACCGGAGAAACAGCAATGATGTTCAAACAGTTCTTAATCGGATCGGCAGTTGTATTTGGCCTTTCGGGCGCGGCGTTTGCCGGCGAACAATATGTCGACGAAACCGGCTATGCGATCAGCGGATATGACGCGGTGGCCTATTTCAACTTGCCGCAAAAGGATGTCGGCATGATGCAGCCCCACGCCGTACCGGGCCGGGCCGACATTACGGCTGAATATAACGGCGCGACCTGGGCATTTGCGTCGGAGGAAAACCGCGAGATGTTTCTGGCCGATCCGGCAAAATATGCCCCGGCCTTTGACGGGCATTGCGCATACGGGATTGTGAAGGGCGGCAAAGTGCCGGCCAATCCCAATCTGTGGCGGATTGTCGACGGGAAGCTTTATCTGAATATTACGCCTGCCGTGGTTGGTTTCTGGAGCGAAGATATTTCAGGCAACATCACTGCCGCCAAGGGCAACTGGACCGACCTTGAAAGCAAGTCAGCGTCGGACAAAAGCTGGATGGCGATTTCAGATAATGATGGCACCTATGATATGGCCGCACCGGTCAAGTAATATCGGTGACTTGCAGACAACAAAAAACGCACCGGCAAACTGGCCGGTGCGCTTTGCATTTCAGGACTGTGATGCAGGGGATCAGCCTGCGATTTCACCGCCATCATTTTTGGTTACTGCGACGACGGACGGACGCGGCGGGATTGCGGCCTGGAAGTCCGGCCAGCGGGTACTTGGCGCGTCATAGGATGAACCGTCTGCCGGGTGCTGAACGGCAAGAAACAGCGTCTTTCCATCCGGGGTGAATTCCGGACCGCACATTTCCGCACCAACCGGGCACGCAAAGAAGAATTTGGTGAGCGCCCGACCCGGACCATCGACATCGGTGGCATGCATGCCATCAGGAATGTCGGATTTTGGTGCGCCGTCGGTTGAAATCCACAGGCGGCCACGATGGTCGATTGCCATGTTGTCCGGGCAGGAAACCCAGGATTCTGCGGCCGGATGGTACACCGCCTTGTCATCGGCAACGGCCGGATTGCCACCGGCAATCATGATGTCCCAGGTAAAGCGCGACGCGGTGTGATCGGCATCCTGGCCACGACCGCCCGGAGGGGTCAGTTCAAGCACGTGACCATGCGGGTTGGCAGCGCGCGGGTTCGGCGCGTTGCCTTCCTTGCGCTTGGAGTTATTGGTCAGCATGACATAGACCTTGCCGTTGACCGGGTTCGGTTCGACGTCTTCCGGACGGTCCATCTGGGTTGCACCCAGAAGGTCGGCCGCACGGCGGGCCTCGATCAGAACGTCAGCCTGACTGTTGAAGTCGTTTTCGGCTGTCAGCGGGCCTTCGCCAAAGATCAGCGGCATCCAGTCAAGGCTGCCATCTTCGTGGAACTTGGCAACAAACAGGGTGCCGTTTTCCAGAAGGTCCATGTTGGCTGCGCGATCATTCGGATTGTATTTGTTCGCAGCCACGAATTTGTAGAGATAGTCGAAGCGCTGATCATCACCGGAATAGGCAACAACGGAGTTGTCCTTGTTGATGATGACGGTGGCACCTTCGTGCTTGAAACGGCCAAGGGCTGTGCGCTTTTTCGGCATCGAGGTCGGGTCATACGGATCGATTTCAACCATCCAGCCAAACTTGTTGGGCTCGTTCGGGTCTTTTTCGACATTGAAGCGGTCGAAATATTTGACCCACGAGTACCAGCTGTCCTTGCTGATGCCCAAACGCTTGTAGTTGCGTTCTTCGCTGGTCTTGGCGATATCGCCGCCAAAGTAACCGTTGAAGTTTTCCTCGGCGATCAGGACCGTGCCCCAAGGCGTCTTGCCGCCCGCACAGTTGTTAAGCGTACCGATGACACGGGTACCGGTCGGGTCGGTGTTGGTCTTGAGGCGGTCATGACCGGCAGCCGGGCCGGTAATCTGCATTTCGGTGTCGATCGGGGAAATGCGGCGCGCATAATCGGACCCGTCAACAACCTGCCATTTGCCACCGGTTTTCTTGACTTCGATAACCGAATGGCCGTGGGCTGCGATTTCGTGCAGGGCCTGTTCCTCGGATGCATCCATCCCGTCTTTAAGACCGGACCACATCAGTTCGGCATTGGTGTATTCGTGGCTGACGCACAGAAGGCCGTGGTCAGAATTTTGGGATCCGACCGGAAGCGGCATGTAGCCAACATAGTCGCAGTTATAACCAAACTGTTTGTTCTGCGCCTTGGCGTCGACCTGACCCGGAACGAATGCCGGTGCATCGGCGACGACCTTGTCGCCCCAACGGATCAGCACGCTGGCGTCATAGCCATCAGCAACTGCATGGGTTTCGGTGATCTTCTGCGGGATCGACTTGAAGGTCAGGGTGGAGGCTGATTGTGCCTTGGCAACACCCTTGGTCGCGATGCCGGCGCCTACAACGGCCGACGTCGCCATCAGGCCCTTGAAAAAGCCACGGCGGGAAAAGCGTGCATTGATCAGATCGTCAATGCGTGGGTTGGTGGTCGGGTTGGATGGGATATCGTCGCTATCTTCGATGATTTCGTATTTATCGCTCATGGCTTTTCTCTCTCTTCACACCATTGCCTGAAACAGCAGCAGCGAAGATGCCAGAAACGACAGCGCTTAATTGTGAAAGTTGTGTTTATTTTCGTAAAATCAATATGTTACGAATTTGTTGCAATCGCTTCCGGCCTGTTGCGAATTGTGCGCTAGGATGGCTTTTGTGCGACAATCGATTGTTTTATCGCCGTAATTTCATCGCCATTCACAGTGTAAACCGGGCCTTGCTGATGGGCGATGATGTCCCAGTCGGCAAATGCGTCTGTCAGTTCATCACGACGCAGCAGGAAGTCAGGGGATCGCGGGCGTCCGATCGCCTCGTTCCCGACCATGAAGGTTTCATAGATCAGGGTGCCGCCCGGTCGGACTGCGGCGCGAAGGTTTGCAAATAGCGGTCGATGCAGGTAATTGGCGACAATGATCAGATCGAATTGCTGATCGCCCAACGGCCAGTGACCTGTTTCAAGGTCTGCTTCGATCCAGTTGATTGTCGGTTTTGTTTTGGTATCGGTTTGCGAAAGGTCGCGATCAATTGCCGTAACCTGCCACCCTTGGGCGGCAAGCCAGAAACTGTGCCGCCCCTTGCCGCATGCAAGGTCAAGTGCCTGATTGCGGGCCGGGTTGGGCGTTGGGCAATGTTGTGTGATCCAGTTTGATGGCAATTGGGATGACATTTCTGTAAATCTTGTTTATTCAGTGTGACGCTCGCGGGCTGGCGATTTAAGCCAGTGTGGGCCATATAATCTGTATCTAATAGTTTTATCGTCTCGCGACTGGTTCGGCTTATACAAGTACCATCATGATTCTATTTCAGCTCAAATGCGAACATGATCACGAATTTGAAGCTTGGTTCAAGGACGGCGCAACCTATGAAGCGCAGGCCGCCAACGGTGATTTGTCCTGCCCGATGTGCGGGACGTCGAATGTTGGCAAGGCCTTGATGGCACCGCGTCTGCGGACGTCACGCCAAAAAGAGGTTGCCGCCGAAAAGCAGAAACAAAAGGCTGTCGCCGAGGCAACACAGGCCGCAATTGCCGAAATCCGTAAACAGGTCGAAAGCAATTGCGAGAATGTCGGTAACAAGTTTGCCGAAGAAGCGCGCAAAATCCATTACGGCGAGACGGAAAAACGCGGCATCTATGGCCAGGCCTCGGTCAAGGAAACCGCAGAGCTGGTCGATGAAGGCATCGATGTCATGGCGCTGCCATGGGATGACGAGACGAAAAAGAACTGATCAGGTAGTTTTTGATCAGTCAGGTTTTCGCGCAATCACCATATAATTCACATCAAGATCACGCGGGGCAGGCGACCAGGTGTCGTTGATCGGGTTGTATGCCACACCGGTAATGTCGCTCAGTTCGAGTCCCGCACCGCGCAGATATCCCGACATTTCGGACGGCTTGACGAACTTGCGCCAGTCATGGGTGCCCGCAGGCAACCAGCGCAGAATGTACTCTGCGCCGATCTTGGCCAGCGCCAGTGACTTGATGGTGCGGTTCAGCGTGGCAACAAACATCAACCCACCCGGCTTAAGAACCGAAGCACAGGCCTGCATGAAGAATTGCGGGTCATCGACATGTTCGATGACTTCCATATTCAGCACGATATCGAACTGCTTGCCCTCATCGGCCAGAATTTCCGGCGTGCAGCAGCGATAATTGATTTCAAGGCCGGATTGCGCGGCATGGATTTTGGCGACTTCGATGTTGCTTTCCGATGCGTCAATCGAGGTCATCTTTGCCCCCATGCGCGCAATCGGTTCGGACAGAAGACCCGCACCACAGCCGATATCGACGATTTCGATGTCTTTAAGTGGTTCGATGGTTTCCGGATCGCGGCCAAGATGGGCACAGATATTGTCGCGCAGGATTTGCAGTCGCACCGGATTGAATTTGTGCAGCGGTTTCATCACACCGTTCGGGTCCCACCACTTTTCAGACATCGCGGAAAACCGTGCGATCTCATCGGCATTGGCGGTGCGGCTGGTTTGTGCGGATGCGTCCGACATGGTGTGGCTCCGAAGGCGTAAAACAACTTTGCTGTATGATGCCTTGTTTACGCCCGCGCGATCTGCAAGGCAATACTCAGCTGTCAAATGACATGGTCACGCAATGGGCCAAGTCATCTGCCAAGCCTCAGTGATATTGGGTAGTTTTCGCATGATATGCGATGCAATTTGCCGCATTCGCATGCCTTGGGGCAATTTCGGGCTAAAAAAATTGCTCTGACGCAATTTATCAGCATCCTTGACGCTTGTTTCATGTGGATTATGGCAGTATTGATAACGCCGCTTGGATCAGGAGAAGCGCTGTGTGTATGGCATGCTATCCTGGGCCGGGACAGGATCACATGCCGTCACGTTCGGACAGCCGATGGACGGCGAGCATAGCGGGGATACTTCATGGCCCGTATTGTCATGAAATTTGGCGGCACTTCGGTCGCCGATGTTGATAAAATCAAGAATGTCGCGCGCCGGGTGAAATCCGAGGTCGATGCCGGCAATCAGGTTGCTGTTGTTGTGTCGGCCATGTCGGGCAAGACCAACGAACTGGTTGGCTGGGCGCAGGAAGTGTCGCCGATGTATGATGCACGTGAATATGACGTGATCGTATCGTCGGGCGAGCAGGTGACTGTTGGGCTTCTGGCGATGGCGCTGCAAAGCATGGATGTGCCTGCACGTTCCTGGCTTGGCTGGCAGATTCCGATCAAGACCGACGGCGCGCACGCCAAGGCCCGCATCAAGGAAATCGACACCACCGAGCTTGACAAGCGCCTGAATGGCGGCGAAGTCGTTTGCGTGGCCGGTTTCCAGGGGATCGCACCTGATAATCGTATTACCACACTTGGTCGTGGTGGTTCGGATACCTCGGCCGTTGCCTTGGCCGCAGCACTCGATGCTGATCGCTGTGACATCTATACCGATGTTGATGGTGTTTATACCACCGACCCGCGGATCGTGCCGAAGGCACGCAAGATCGAAAAAATTACCTACGAAGAAATGCTGGAACTCGCGTCGCTTGGTGCAAAGGTTCTGCAAACCCGTTCAGTCGAGATGGCGATGAACCATCGCGTTCGGGTGCAGGTCCGCTCCACCTTTAGCGAAGCAGAAGGAACACTTGTTGTAGACGAGGACGAAATCGTGGAACAGGAAGTCGTCAGCGGAATTGCCTATAGCCGTGATGAAGCCAAGATCACCTTGGTTAAAGTCGCAGACAAACCGGGCATTGCCGCTTCAATCTTCAGCCCGCTGGCTGATGCCAATATCAATGTCGACATGATCGTGCAGAACGTCTCTGAAGACGGCAAAAGCACGGACATGACCTTTACCGTTCCGCGGGGTGAATTCCAGCGTGCGCTTCAGGTGATCGAAAAAAACAAAGAGCAGATCGCCTATCAGGAACTGCTCAGCACGTCTGATGTGACCAAGGTGTCGATCATCGGTGTGGGCATGCGCTCCCACGTGGGGGTTGCCCGCAAGATGTTCGAAACCCTTGCGGAAAAAGGCATCAACATTCAGGTCATCTCGACCTCGGAAATCAAGGTCAGTGTTCTGATTGCCGAGGAATATACCGAGCTTGCCGTTCGTGCCCTGCACACGGCATATGGTCTGGACGCGGAATAAGTTCTTTGCAGTGCTTGCATGCGCAATTAAGCCACTGTTAAAGGACGTATAATATTACATATTAGCTGGAACAGTGTGTTTCGGCCTTTGTGCAGGAGATCACTGGTCTCCTGCATTTCTGCATTTGGGGTACAGAGAATATGAGTGATCCGAAAATTGATGCCGCACGGGCGCGCCTGGAAGACCTGTGGGCGTCGGGCAAGGAATTCCTTGGCACCGAATACGCCATCCTGGCCGGTGCCATGTCCTGGGTGTCAGAGCGTCACCTTGTTTCGGCCGTTTCCAATGCGGGCGGCTTCGGTGTGATTGCCTGCGGGTCGATGACCCCGGATCTGTTGTCGGCCGAGATCGCCGCCACCAAGGAAATGACCAGCAAGCCTTTCGGCGTCAACCTGATCACCATGCATCCGCAGCTCAATGAACTGATTGAAGTTTGCCGCGAACACAGCGTCGGGCATGTGGTTCTGGCTGGTGGCCTGCCGTCTTCCGCCTCGATCAAGCAGGCCAAGGAATTTGCCAAGGTTATCTGTTTTGCACCAGCACTGGTTTTGGCCAAGAAACTGATCCGGTCGGGTGCCGATGCGCTGGTGATCGAAGGCAGCGAAGCCGGCGGTCATGTCGGCCCGGTATCGCTGACGGTTCTGGCGCAGGAAATCCTTCCGGAAGTTTCCGATATTCCTGTTTTCTGTGCCGGGGGTATTGGCCGCGGTGAAGCGATTACCGGTTTGCTTGAACAGGGGGCGTCGGGTGTTCAGGTCGGTACGCGTCTTGTTTGTGCCGAAGAATGCATTGCCCATCCTGATTTCAAGAAGGCCTTTATCCGTGCAAGTGCCCGCGACGCGGTCACCACGGTGCAGCTTGATGATCGCTTCCCGGTTATTCCGGTACGTGCGCTTGCCAACAAGGGTACTGATGAATTCCGCGAGACCCAGCGTGCCGTGATCGAAAAGTTCCGGGCAGGCGAACTTGATCAAGGGGCCGCACAGCTTGAGATTGAGCATTTCTGGGCGGGTGCATTGCGCCGTGCCGTGATCGATGGCGACGTTGAAAGTGGATCGGTTATGGCCGGGCAGTCGGTTGGTATGGTAAAGAAAGAACAACCGGTTTCAGAAATCCTTGAAGAGTTGGTCGAACAGGCCGTTCAATCCCTGGTTAAGAGAGACAGCTAAGTCAAATGAGCATTCCGTCCGCCGCAGTCTCTGGTCCGCGACGCCTTCTAAAGCGCGTCCGCGACGTTATGGCTGGACCGGGGACTGCTGAAGAACGGCTTGGCCAGATCGTGACCATCATTGCTGCTGATATGGTGGCAGAGGTGTGCTCGGTCTATGTCATGCGTGCGGGCGAGGTGCTTGAACTGTTTGCGACGTGCGGTCTGTCCAAAGAGGCCATCCACCTGACCCGCCTGCGTGTGGGCGAGGGGATTGTCGGTTTTGTGGCTGCACATGCGCGCCCGCTTAACCTCAAGGACGCGCAAAGCCATCCGAACTTTGCCTATCGCCCGGAAACGGGTGAGGAAATCTATCATTCCATGATCGGTGTGCCGATCCTGCGCGGTGGTCGCATCATCGGTGTGCTGGCCGTGCAGAACCGGACAGAGCGGCTTTATTCCGAGGACGAACAGGAAGCGCTTGAAAACGTCGCCATGGTCCTGGCCGAAATGGTTGCGGCGGGCGAGCTTGTCAGTCGCGAGGAACTGATCCCGGCGGATGGTATTGCGCTTTTGCCGTTGCGACTTGGCGGGGCGCGTTTGGCGCCTGGCATCGGCAAGGGTCTTGCGGTGTTGCATGAGCCACGCATCGTCATTGACCGCATGGTTTCAGACGACCCGGAAGAAGAGCTCACGCGCCTGCGTGAAGCCATGCATGGCCTGCAAAATCATCTGGATAAAATGCTTGAAGCCGTTTCGGGCATTGATGGCATGGATGAAGGCGATGATCCGGGGGACATTCTGGAAGCCTACCGGATGATTGCCCAGGATACCGGATGGCTTAACCGGATCACCGAAGCCGTCCATACCGGCCTGACGGCCGAGGCCGCGGTCCAGAAAGTGCATGACGATACCCGCGCCCGTATGGCGCAGGTGACCGATCCTTATTTGCGCGAACGTCTTCACGATCTTGAAGATCTTGCCAACCGGTTGCTGCAACATCTTTCGGGGCAGTATCAGTCCCCAGCGTTTGGTGATCTGCCCGATGACATCATTCTGGTGGCGCGCAACATCGGCCCGGCGGAGTTGCTTGATTACGACCATACGCGTCTGCGCGGTCTGGCACTGGAAGAAGGATCGCATACTTCGCACGTGGCAATTGTTGCGCGCGCACTTGATATTCCGGTTCTGGGCGGGGTCAAGGGGGTCCTTGACAAGGTTGAGGCAGGCGACCCGCTGATCGTGGATTCAGACAATAGCCAGTTGTTCGTTCGCCCCAGCGAGGATGTCCGCGCCGTGATTGACGGGGCGCTGCGTGCCCGGGCCGAACGAAAAGCACTTTATGCCCAGATGCGCGATATGCCCGCGCGCACGACGGATGGGGCGGATATCTCGCTTAATGTGAATGCAGGTCTTTTGATCGACGTGCCGCATGTGATTGAAAGCGGTGCAGATGGTATTGGCCTGTACCGGACGGAAATTCCGTTCATGGTGCGCTCTGCCATGCCTGATATCACCGACCAAACGCGGCTTTATGACCGTATTTTCGAGCAGGCCGAAGGCCGCCCGGTAGTGTTCAGGACTCTTGATGTCGGCGGTGACAAACTGTTGCCTTATTGGGAGGATATGACAGAAGAGAACCCGGCGATGGGCTGGCGGTCGATACGGATCACACTTGATCGTCCGGCGGTACTGGTTCATCAGCTTCGCGCACTTATCCGTGCTGGACATGATCGTGATCTGTATATCATGTTCCCGATGATTGCCGAAGTTGCCGAGTTCGATATGGCCAAGGCAGTGCTCGACGAGCAGCTCAGGCGTGAAGCCACGCGTGGCTTTGTGCCGCGTAAGGTTGAAGTCGGTGCAATGCTTGAAGTGCCAGCGCTGATCTGGCAGGCTCCGGCCTTGCT
>NZ_DBGS01000096.1:0-7058 GCF_002295455.1 Thalassospira sp. UBA848
CGTGGGTGCTGCGCTGGCGCCGGAATTCGGCGGGGATGATGTTGTATTTGGTAAGCTTGTCGTAAAATGTCTTGCGCGGCACGCCAAGGGCAGAAACGGTGGCGGTAACATTGCCACCATGTTCACGAAGTGCCTCGGTGATCAGGCTTTTCTCGAACGCCTCGACCTGTTGGGGCAGGGGCACGCCATAGCTTTCTTCGCCGTCGTCACCCGTTGCCAGCGGCTCAAGGCCCAGAACACGGCGTTCGGCGGCATTTCGCAATTCGCGCACATTGCCCGGCCAGTCATAAGCATTAAAGCGCGCCAGTTCCGCAGGGGTAAGCGGGCTGACAGTCCGGTCAAATCGTTTGGCGGCGTCGCGGGTGAAATATTCGAACAGCAGCGCGATATCATCCTTGCGATCGCGCAGGGGTGGAATGTGAAGCTGCACGACGTTCAGGCGGTAATAAAGGTCTTCGCGAAATTCGCCTTGGGCCGACGCGGTGCGCAGGTCGACTTTGGTTGCCGCGACAACACGCAGATCAATTGGCAGGACACGGTTTGATCCAAGACGTTCAAGCGCGCGTTCCTGCAACACGCGCAGCAACTTGATCTGCAGGGCAAGGGGCATGCTTTCGATTTCATCAAGGAACAGCGTGCCCTTGTCGGCAAACTCGAACTTGCCAATGCGCTTGTGGTCCGCCCCGGTGAAGGCCCCGGCCTCGTGGCCGAAC
Source organism: Thalassospira sp. UBA848 (assembly GCF_002295455.1). Lineage (NCBI taxonomy): Bacteria > Pseudomonadati > Pseudomonadota > Alphaproteobacteria > Rhodospirillales > Thalassospiraceae > Thalassospira > Thalassospira sp. UBA848. The sequence continues at coordinate 714 of NZ_DBGS01000096.1, forward strand.
AGTTCGGATTCAATCAGATGTTCGGGCATCCCGCCACAGTTGACCGCAACAAATGGCCCTGTGCGGCCCGACATTTCATGCAGGTTTCGTGCAATGACTTCCTTGCCCGATCCTGTTTCGCCATTGATCAGGACATGGGCATTGGTGCTGGCAACATTGCCAATAAGCGTGCGGAGCTTTTCCATCGCGGGATTGCGGCCGATAAAGTCCGAGGCATTTTTGGAATGACGGGCCAGTTCGATTTTCAGTGTGCGGTTTTCAAGCACGAGCGCGCGGTGGCTCATTGCGCGACGGGCAATGTCGATAAACAGATCCGGCGCATAGGGCTTTTCGATAAAATCAAACGCTCCGTCATGCATCGCCTGAACCGCGGTGGCGACATCGCCATGCCCGGTCACCAGTATAACCGGCATTTCCGCATCGTATTTTTTGACTTCGGCAAGCAGTTCAAGGCCGTCCATTTTCGGCATGCGAATGTCGGAGATAACGATGCCAGGCCAGCCGTTCTTGATGCGTTCAAGCGCAGCAGCGGCGGTCCCGAAGACTTCGACATAGATATCGGCAAGCTCGAGTGTTTGTTGTGCGGCTTCTCGCACATCTTCATCGTCATCAACAAACAGGACGCATTCTGCGGATGTCGGCACTGACCTATCCTTTGATCTGTTACCCGGATCAGAGGACAAAAACAGGTTCAGCTCTGACCATGGTGCTGTTCGAAGTGTATACTGGATTCTGGTGATGTTCTAGCAGCGGGTAGCATCGAGGTCGAGATGCCGTTTTCGCCGTCTGTTTCGACCGGGCCGTCATAGCGTAGCTCTATGATGAAGGATGCACCTCCTTGCGGGCGGTTTTCCGCACGAATGGTGCCGCCAAAGCTTCGAATGATGCCATAACAGATCGAAAGCCCAAGCCCCAGCCCATCGCCAAACGGCTTGGTGGTAAAGAAGGGATCGAAAAGCTTGGGCAGGTTGTCTGGCAATATGCCGTGGCCGTTGTCGTTGATCTTGACGATCAAGCGGTCCTCGCCGCCTGTGATCGTGATACTGATTTCCGGCTCTTCGATGTTTTGGCACGCATCAGCAGCATTGTTGACCAGATTGATAAAGACCTGGGTAAGCTGGCTTGCCTCGGCGATGACTGGTTTAATATCGCCATTCTGGTGAAGCGTGATATTGCTGACACCCGCACGCCCTGTCTCAAGAACCAGATCAATGGCCTTTTGCATTTGGACGGGAACATCAACCGGTTGGTTGTCCTGTTCTGGACGTCGCGAAAATGTTTTGAGGTTGTTGGTGATCCGACCCATGCGATCTGTAAGTTCGGAGATGCGCTTGAGGTTTCGGTTCGCCGTTTCGTCGTTGCCACGGGCAATGAACTTCAACGCATTTTCCGCATAGTTGCGAATGGCAGTCAGGGGCTGGTTGATTTCATGGGCAATTCCCGCCGACATCTGCCCAAGGGCGGCCAGCTTGCTTGTTTGAACCAGTTCGGCCTGGGCGGTGCGAAGGGCATCTTCAGTGCGCGACCGCTGAGAGATTTCTTCTGCCAGGCGCTGGTTGGTGTTCATCAGGTCGGTGGTCCGCAGCCGGACCTGGCGTTCAAGTTCGCGTTGTGACCAATCGCGAATTTCAAGTTGCTCCATCATCGCGCGGCGGCGCTGAAGGACGATAAAAATCAGACCGGTCAGAATGATGTGTGCGGCACCCCCCATCGCGCCGGCACTGATAACCGAGCGATCCAGCAGCGACTTGTCTGTCAGCAGAAACATGCGCCAACCCTGTTTGGGCAAGTTGCTTGCCGTGACCAGATAACTTGTTTTGCCGGGAGTATCCGGGCGATTTTGCAAGGTGCCGGTTGTCTGGTCTGTGGTCTTGGACTGCGTTTCGTCTTGCGCGACAGGGGCGAGACTAAGTGTTGTTGGGCCTTCATCAAGCGGCCATTTGCCTTCAAGCAACGGCATGGCTTCAAGTGGATAGCTTCCGTATTTACGCGATGCGATCAGGCGTGGGCGATCCTTGTTGTCAAGACCGGCAAGATCACGAAAACGCCATTCCGGATTGGACGAGATGATAACGATGCCGTTCTGGTCGGTGACCAACACGCTTTCGCTGCCGCGTGTCCAGCGTTGCACAAGCGCCTCAAGATGCGTTTTGACAACCATGGCCCCGGCAAAAGTCGTCCCGTCCGGGCGCACTGGGTGGGAGATATAGTAACCCGGCACGTTTGATGTGATGCCGAAGGCAAAATAGTGCCCGGTCTGACCGCTTTTTGCCTGTTGGAAATAGGGCCGGAAGGAAAAGTTGCGCCCGATGAAGGAGGCGTCGCTGTTCCAGTTGCTGGCAGCCAGCGTCGCGCCATTGCGATCCATGAAATAGATGTCCGAAGCACCACTGTCGGCAGCAAGTTTTTCCAGATAGATGTTCACGGCCTTGGCGATAACCGGGTCGGCATAGACGGCAAGATCAATGATGCGCTTGTCCGATGCCAGCGTGATTGGCAGGTATTCGTGTTCCTTGATCGCGCCCTGAAGGTTGGAACGATACAGTTCAAGCTTGTTACGCCCATCCTCTGTGATGTCGATCAGCTTTGCCTCGTGCCACAGCGTGGTCACGAGCCAAACCGTGACCGGCAAGAGCGCCAGCAAGACGCAAAGGACGATCCGTGATGTTCTTTTTATAGAAGCCGAAGTGCTGAGCATTCTGTCTACGTTGACCTTGGACGTCAGATAATGATGTACCCATACTTTAGGGTGGGTATCCCTTTCATAAAGGTGGGGTTTCGAGATTAGATTACAAAAAGATTTCAATGCCCAGCGTAAATTTTGTTTGTGCTTGTCGTGCTTGATAATCGGCTGATCAGGCTGTACCTATCAGGAAAGCGTCGGCAGGGTTCGCCGTTTCTGTTGGTGACCCTTAAACTGCGCGAACCATGGCAATAAACCTGTCAGGAAAGTTCCCTGCATGAGCGATCAAGAAACACACCTGATCTGGGTTCTGGCCGATGACCGCGCGGGGAATATCAACCAGGCCGTCGGGGTGGCCGAAGCGTTGGCGCAACCTTTTAAGCGGATTGATATCGCGTATACAAATCTGGTCAAATTGCCGAACTTCATCCGCCGCGCGAGCTTGATCGGTGTTGATGATGAGTCGCGTGCGCGCCTTGTTGCCCCTTGGCCGGATCTTGTCATCGCCGCCGGACGGCGAACCGCACCGATTGCACGTTGGATCAAAAAGCAAAGCCGCGGCCATAGTCGCATCTGTCAGATCATGCGTCCCGACGGTGGTGAAAACGCTTTCGATCTTATTGCTGTGCCGGCCCATGATCGAATTCCTGTACGCGAGAACATTGTCGAGATTCCCGGCGCCCCGCATCGCGTGACCGAAACCAGACTTCTGGTCGAAGCCGATAAGTGGCGCAGCTACTTCAAGGGGCTTCCGTCTCCGCGCTTTGCCGTGATCATTGGTGGGAGCACAAAGAAAACGACTTTCACGCCAGCCATGGCAGAAGAATTAATAGCACGGGCAATCGATGCGGCTCGGTCCGTTGACGGGTCACTGCTTGTAACGACCAGCCGCCGGACTGGTCAGGAATGCGAAGAATTGATTGTCAGTCGGCTGGCTAACTCTGGCGTGACTTATCATCTGCATGACTGGAAGTCGCAGGACGAGAATCCGTATTTCGGGTATCTTGCCTTGGCCGATGTTCTGATCGTGACCAGTGATTCCGTGTCAATGTGTTGCGAAGCAGCGGCCGCACCGGGCGGTGTTTATATTTATGCCCCGGATGGTCTGGCCAATGTGCGCCATCAGCGTTTGCATCAAAACCTGTATGAAGGCGGCTATGCACGGCCATTGTTATCAGATACCGAACTGGTCCCGTTCAAGCACCCGTCATTGCAGCCTGCGCGACTTGTTGCGCAACGTTGTCTGGAGCTTTTGGGCGCACCTGCCGATCAGGATCGTTGATCGCGCCTTGTTTTATCCGGGGCTGTAGGGTCTATTGGTCGGGCACCACCGTTTTGGAAGTTCGCCCCGATGTCGTCACCCAATTCCGCGCCTGCCGCTCTGCGTGCGGGAAACGCCCCGCAATTGTTTCCGCGTCAGATTGCCGTCGCCATTCTGGCTATTGTTGCCTGTTGTTTTGCTGGCAACCATGTTGCGGCGCGTCTGGCGTTTGAACATGGCACCGGGCTTCTTGTGGCGGTTTTGTTCCGCTCTGGCGTTGCGTTATCGATCCTGATTGGGATTGTCTTTTTCAAGCGCCATTCGATCCGTCTGCCGCGTGGATTGGGACGTTGGCAATTGGTTCTGGGATTGATGATCACGATCCAGAGCCTGTGTCTTTATTCTGCTGTTGCCCGTGTGCCTGTTGCGTTGGCGCTGTTAACCGCCAATACGTTTCCAATCATTTTGGCTTTGCTGACTTGGGCGCTTGGCGGGCCGCGCCCGACACTGCGCGCGGCGGGGCTGATGTTGTTCATCCTTTCGGGGCTTGTCCTTGCGCTTGATCTGCCAGCGATTTTGGGCGGTGGTGCAGAGGTGAGTGCAAGCTGGTGGCTGGGGATCGGGTTTGCCTTGATGGCGGCAACCGCACTTTCTGTTGCTTTCTGGGTGACCGATCACAAGCTTGCGGGGATAAGTGGGCCGGTGCGTTCCATGTTCACCATGGTTGTGGTTTTCATTTCCATGATCATTGCGGGAATTGGCGATGTCTTGCCGGGCGGTATGAGCCTGCCAAACGCGACACCGGGATGGATGGGGCTTTTGGCCTTGATGCTGCTGTATGGCGGGGCGTTTGCGGTTCTGTTCATCAATGTGCCGCGCCTTGATATGGCGCGCAATGCGCCAGTGATGAATGTCGAACCGATTGCAACCTTGTTGTTTGGCTGGGTGGTGCTGGGGCAGATGATCAGCCCAATCCAGATGTTGGGCGGTCTGGTCGTGGTCAGCGGCATTGTCATTCTGACCCTGCGCAAGGGGGCGTAACCAGAACAGAAAAGGGAGCCAGTTGGCTCCCTTCGTTGTTCAAGGTACTTTTTGCGGGGCCATCAAACCGCTTGCGAATGACGTCCGTGCGCGTGGTTGAGATAGGTATCAAACGCCGCGCAGACAGCGCGCACCAAGGGACGGCCCAATTCACTTAATTCAATGTAATTCCCCTGAACTTCGACAATGCCGTCCTGGGTCATTGCCTTGATCCGCTCAAGCTCCGGCGTGAAACGATCTGCGGAAATACCGTGGTTGGCGCAGATGTCATCAAGGTCCACGGCAAGATTGCACATCAGCTCGTTAATGATGTCACGGCGCAATCTGTCCTCGTCGGTCAGGGCAACGCCTTTTTCGATGGCGCATTTGCCGTCTTCAACCGCCCGCTGCCAGCGGGCCAGCGCCGGGTCGTTTTGTGCGTAACCCTGCGGCAGGGACGAAATCGCAGACGGGCCAAACCCGATCAGGGCTTCGGCACGATCAGTGGTGTAACCCTGGAAATTCCGGTGCAGAAGGCCGTCAGATAGTGCACGTGCCATGCTATCGGTTTGATGGGCAAAGTGATCAAGCCCGATGGCAACAAAGCCGTGCTTGGCAAGACGGTTCTGGATTTCCTCATACTGGGCCCAGCGTTCCTCGGTGTTTGGCAGGGCTTCGGTCGGGATAAGCTGCTGGTGCTTTTTCATCCATGGCACATGGGCATAGCCGAATACCGACAGGCGATCCGGGCAAAGCTCCACAGTCTGGTCAACCGTTTCGCGCAGGGATTTAACCGTCTGGAACGGCAGGCCGTACATCAGATCAACATTGATGCCGGCAATCCCGTGCGAGCGCAATTTGGCGATCACTTCACGAACAAGCTGCATGCTTTGAATGCGGTTGACCGCTGTCTGGACCTGTTGGTTGAAATCCTGAATGCCGATGCTGGCACGGTTGAAGCCGCATTCGATCATGGCTTCCATGAAGTCATCGGTCGCGGTGCGCGGATCCATTTCAATGGCGATTTCGGCATCATCAAGGATATGCAACCTTTCGCGGATTGCCGCCATGATGGCACGCAGATCTTCGGCCTTCAGGATAGTCGGGCTACCGCCGCCAAAATGAATGTGCGAAACGCTGAATGACTTGTCCGCCGGCAGTTTGCCAAGGGTACCTTCGATCTCTGTCAGAAGGGCTGCGACGTAACCGTGAACTGGCTTGTAGGTCTTGGTGATCTTGGTGTTGCAGCCGCAGAACCAGCACATTTCCTCGCAATAGGGGACATGCAGATAAAGCGAAAGCGGCTGTGCGGGATCAAGATCGCCAAGCCAGCCTTCAAATACCTCGCCATTCACACCGGCATGGAAATGCGGCGCGGTCG
>NZ_DBGS01000065.1:0-16798 GCF_002295455.1 Thalassospira sp. UBA848
TATCGGCTATGCACGTGTATCTACAGACGATCAGAATCTTGACCTGCAAAATGACGCTTTGCGGGAAGCCGGTTGTGAGCGCATTTTCCAAGACAAGGTGAGTGGCGCCAAAGGTGATCGCCCCGGATTAAATCGAACCTACGAGGAATTGCGTCGTGGCGACGTGCTTGTTGTCTGGCGTCTTGATCGCCTTGGGCGGTCCTTGAAGGAATTGATTGCGCACGCCGAGATGCTGGCCGAACGACAAATCGGTCTGCGATCAATTACCGAAGCGATTGATACGACCACCAGCGGCGGCAAGCTGGTCTTTCATATCTTTGCAGCCTTGGCTGAATTCGAACGCAACCTGATCCGGGAGCGCACGAAAGCCGGTCTGGAAGCGGCACGGTCGCGCGGCCGGAAAGGCGGCCGCCGTAAGGCACTGACCAAAGACAAGCGTCGACACGTCGTGGACCTGTATCGATCAAGACAGCACAGTATTAAAGAGATCTGCGATCTGATGGGTGTGTCGCGGGCAACCGTCTATACCTATGTCGCGGAATTTGCCGATAGCATTGATGGCGAGGCCGACAATGAAAGGTAGGGCCGCACGCATACCGGCCGAGGCACTTCTAGCGCTTCGAACCAGATTGTCTTCTCTGCCCGCGCGAGACCCTGGCCGGGCCAGCGCTGTTGCACGGACTGCAGAATTATATGGCCTCAGTATATCGTCGGTCTATCGCCAGTTGCGAGACTTGCAACGCCCGAAAGGCTTGCAACGTTCTGATCGCGGCGTGCCGCGCGCAATATCTCAGGCTGAGATGGAACGTTATTGCGAAATTGTCGCCGCCCTGAAAATCAGAACAGAGAACGGTAAGGGTCATAAACTATCCACGAATGAAGCGATCCGGTTGCTTGAGGATCACGGCGTTGAAACCCCTGAAGGATTTGTTCAAGCTCCAAAGAATGTGTTGGCCGCATCCACTTTGAACCGGTGGCTTCGAACTTGGGGCTATGATCATCCTCGCATGATACGCGGCCCGGCCGCGGTTCGGTTTCAGGCCAGATATTCCAATGAACTCTGGCATTTCGACATGAGCCCGTCCGATTTGAAGGAACTTGATCAACCGGAATGGATCGAGCCCGGACGCGGTGCACCAACCCTGATGCTTTATAGCGTGGTGGATGATCGTAGCGGTGTTGCATATCAGGAATATCGCTGTGTGTATGGCGAAGATGCGGAATCTGCCTTGCGGTTCCTGTTCAACGCCATGGCACCCAAAGAAGGCACCATACTTCAGGGCAGACCAGTAGGATTGTATCTCGACAATGGACCGGTTGCCAAAAGCATCGTGTTCCAGACCGTCATGGGGCATCTTGGTGTTGATTGGCGCACGCACATGCCACGCGGCTCTGATGGTCGCCGGGTTACAGCGCGATCCAAGGGCAAGGTTGAACGTCCGTTCCTGACCGTCAAGGAGGCCCATGAAACTCTGTATCACTTTCATCGTCCCAAAACAGAGGCCGAGGCCAATAGCTGGTTGCTGAACTTTATCAACCGCTACAATGACAAACCACATCGCCATGAAGCCCATGGCCGGGCGGAAGACTGGTGTGCAAACTTGCCCGAGCAAGGTCTCCGCGAAATGTGTTCCTGGGAACGGTATTGCGCCTTTGCCCGGGAACCGGAACGCCGAACGGTTGCGGCGGATGCCCGAATCAACCTCAAGGGAGCCTATTACGAGGTAGACCCCGATCTCGCCGGTGAAGCAGTTCTTGTGTGGTGGGGGGTGTTCGATCAGGAACTGTTTGTCGAGTTTGGCAGCAAACGTTATGGGCCGTATCGCCCGGTCGGCGGACCGATACCTTTGCACCGCTATCGCAAACAGTCCAAATCTCCTCGCGAGAAGCGTGCTGACAAGGTTGCCAATCTGGCAGCCAGAATATCGATCCCGCGCTCGGCCTTGGCCGGGCCGGAACAGGTACTTTCCAGCGCAACGCTTATCCCCCTCGCTGAAGCAAAGTTTGAAGATCCGGACCCGTGGCACCAGTTCAGTTATGCCAGCACCCTCGATGCGCGTCGCGGTATTGCGGATTTGTTGGAAAAACCGCTGGCGCGGTTGAGTGCCGAAGACCTTGAATTCATCGAAGAGCTTGTCACCACCACGATAAACAAACGTGAAATTGCTACGGCAATCAAAACACGGTTCGGCAAGAACCATAAAACATAACAGGAGGCTGTCATGCTAACAGCGGATGTCAGGGCATTTTATGGCATCGAGAAGGACTGGGCGCTGGCCGGTTTTTTCGAAACGGAATGGCACCGCCAGATGATGGCCGACCTGCGGGCGGCCATTCTGGCCGGGAGGCTGGTTGCCATTACAGGATCTGTCGGTGTCGGAAAAACCATGATGTTAAACCGGCTTCAGGCTGAATTGGCCGCAAGCAAGGATATTCTGGTGGCGCGCAGTCTGTCGATCGACAAACCGCGTGTTGTTTTGCCAGCCCTTCTGACCGCCATCTTTCTCGATGTCTCGGGCGATGCAGATGTCAAAGTGCCGACACAGCCCGAAAAGCGGGAGCGCAAGCTTCAGGACCTCATCAGGAAAATGAGAAAAACCGTCGTTTTGTTCATCGACGAAGCTCATGACCTGCATGGCAACACGTTGACCGGCCTCAAGCGTCTGATGGAAATTGTCCAGGCAGGCGATGGGCTGCTATCTGTCGTTCTGGTTGGTCATCCCCGCCTGCGGAATGATCTGAATAAGGCGACAATGGAAGAGATCGGGCATAGAACAACCAAGATCATGTTTCAGGGGCTTGGCGATGACAGTCGCAAATATCTCGACTGGCTGCTGAAGCAGTGCCGGACCAAAAACACCAGGCAGGGAGACATTATTGCGGACGATGCGCTGGATCTAATGGTGGAACGCCTGTCAACACCGCTTCAGTTTACCGAACATCTGACACGCGCTTTCACCGAAGCCTACAAGCTTGGCGCCAAGCCTGTCACCCGGGAGATTGTCGAAGAAACAATTGCGATCGGCTATGATGATCTGGATGCCCGACTGGCGCGGCTGGGATACAGCGCCAAGACACTGGCAGAACAATTTGATACCCGGCTTCCGGAAATGCGCAAATTCCTGAAAGGACATCTGGATTCCGAACGCACACAAGAGCTTGGGCAGATGATGCGACAGGCCGGATTGCCAATATGATCTTCAGTGGCAATTAAAGTGATTTAATCACGATGATTGCAATCTGGTAGCAATTAACTCGACCCCATTGGCATTTAATGTGATTACGGTCAGGCTGATAAAATCACTTAATCTGAGCCGGAACAACGCGATAAGTGCGAGTTTGGTCGCCGATAAGTGCAATCCTCTATAATTACCCCTATCAACTAGCAACAGCACTTGGGGAAGAGCGTCCTGCATGGACGCTACCGGCACCTTATGCTCATTGGCTGACGCGTTATCGTTCCAATAATGGCGCTCTTTAGAGGGCTGCCTTTGGCACCCGCCAGTCTTTGCCAAGCAACTTCAAGAGAAGCTCCTTCAAGTTAAGGAACTTCTCTTGAGTAGCTGCAAGCAGAATAAAGTTCATCCGATGGTGTTACATGCCCGACACACAAAGTAACCGACATCCATCCCCTCACATGCTGGCAGCATCGCTTCCCAGAACGCTTCCCGATGCCCGTATTCGCTATGCTGAAGAAAGCCCCGTCCAGTTTGCTGATCTTAGAATGCCAAAGACAACACCGCCGCCTAGCGGTTTTCCGGTCGTTGTCTTCGTGCATGGTGGTGGTTGGCTTTCCGATTGGACGAAAGACTATTCTACGCCTTTTGTAGAGAGGCTGACCGAAGCAGGTTTTGTTACTTGGGATATTGAATTCCGCCGGATGGGTAACCGAAATGGCGGCTACCCTGAGACTTTCTGTGATGTGGGCAAAGCTACGGATTATTTACGTGAAGTTGCAAAATCCTACCCTTTGGACCTCAATAAAATAGTTGGCATGGGGCATTCCACTGGCGGGCATCTTGCACTTTGGTTGGCTGGGCGAAGAAACTTACAGCCCGGCGATCCACTCTTCGTTCCTAATTCACTGCCATTGAAAGGGGTTATCTCGATTGGCGGAGTTAACGATCTTGAGCACTCTCTTGAGTTCGGAGGTCGCACAGATATTCTCCAACTTCTTGGTGCAGAGTCTGCGGTTATAGCCAGTCAACTGTTTGCATTTACATCTCCGGCCAGGTTGCTTCCCTTCCGTATTCCTCAGGTTCTGATCCTTGGTAGCTTGGAAGATAGCTGGCGAAAAGACATGACCTATGCATATGCAGAAACAGCCAGGCAGTCAGGGGAAACAGTCAAGCTTGTAGAGCCCGAGGGAATGGATCACTTTGATGTTGTCGACCCTTTAAGTTCGGCACTGCCTCTGATAGCTCAGGAGGTAAGGGCTATGAGCTCGACGATAGAACGCACAACAACTCAGTCGCAAGGGCGCAACAAAAGTAATGCTTTCCACTTGCCGCCGAATTGATTTGCGGTTTCCCTATGCTTCCAAAAATTTGATGTGAGGGGGCGACCATCCGCGATCTGATCGTAACTGCAGAAAACAAGATCATGACGCCTGCCAGTTTCTCACCAATTGGTGGGACAGAAACGTCATTTTGATAAGTACCAGACAGAGCCCCCTCGCAAATTTGGTCTAACGTTTATGAAATCAACTTGAGTATTGTCTCGTCACGGCGAAATCCGGCCCGTCCGGATAGCTGGTGGTGTTTTAATATTGAGTTGCATTGAACCTTCACGGAAGGTGTCGCGCGGGATGAATTGGAGAATTGTCAGCTTTTCTGTCAATTCTGAAGATTTTTGTCATCTTTTGTGACAATCGGTGACAACTTATCTGGCAACGGAAAATGCTAAGGCGTTGATTTTGTGAGAAGTCGAATGTCAGCTTTCGTGGCACCTGACAGCAATACTCATATTATATGAGTATTGCTGCATCGCTTTGAATCCCCAGAAGAATTACATCAATAACACCAAACTGGTTTGTCATAATTCGGGGTTATGGAGTGACGGAGTTTGCCGCAAGCTACGTCAGAAGGCTCTTCGAATAATCGAACCCGTCCAGATACTTCGCCTGGATGAAACGCATGAAACGGTCATGAAACTGGCGGGTATGGGCATGTGCGAGTTGATCGGCTTTTTCGGTATCCTTGATGCGGATGGCTTCTATCATGTCGGCATGTTCTGATGTTAGCAGAGCTTCTTCTGGTGATGACGACAGATAGTCAAAATGCATGTGCAATAGACGTCGCCCTTCATCCAGCATGCGGGCATAGCCTTGCTTGAAATACGGGTTTCCGCCGGCGGTTGCGATTGCGACGTGGAAGTCCCGATTGGACGCGGACATGTTCAGATAGTCGTTCGTCTTACACGCATCCTCGAAGGCGCGAGCGTGTTTTTCAATCGCAAGCAAATCGTTCTCGCTACGGTTCATGGCCGCAAGGCGCGTACAAACCCGCTGATAAAGATCCAGTGCTTCGACGTATCTGGGGAACTGGGCAAGGTCTATGGGGGCAACCAGCGTTGAGCGGTTGGATAGCATGCTGACCAACCCATCGGCGGATAAGCGCACAAGCGCTTCACGCACCGGGGAACGCGACATGCCGAATCGCTGTGCAAGAAGAGTTTCCTCAAGCGGGGAGCCCGGCGCAATTTCGAGCGTCAGGATTTCAGCCTTGAGTTTTTCATACACATAGGCTGTGCCGCTGCCCTTCGATCTTGGTTTGTTGTCTGCGGTCTGTTTTTCAGCCATTTCAATCGATTGAACCTTCACTCGCCAGAAAATCCGTCTGTGTTTTGTTTAGCACCGCTATGGGGCCTGCACAAAATATATTGACGTGTCGGCAATGTGTCGACAAGATATTTGTGTCTACACAAAGTCGACACAGGGAGAAAATCAATGAAGAATATTTTTGCTGCTACACTTCTGGGGGCCTCACTGATTGCGACCGGAGCGGCAGCGCAGGAACAGGATAGCCGTTTGAAAACGGTTCTGGATCGCGGGTCTTTGCTTTGCAGTGGCCATAACGGATCATTTCTGGGATTTGCTGAAGTTGACGACGAGGGTAAGTGGAAGGGGCTTGATATCGAGCTTTGCCAGGCGCTTGCCGCAGGACTTTTCGGGACATCTGAAGGACATCTTGAAATCGTCCCGATCAGTTGGGCGCAACGCTGGCCTGCACTGCAGTCGGGTGACATTGATGTTGTTATCAAGGTGTCTGGCTGGACTCAAAGCCGCGATACTGAGCTAAATCTTCAGTTCAGCCGTCCATATTTCATCGGTGCATTCCAGGCGATGACAAAGACCGAGCTGGGGGCACAATCCATTGCTGATCTGGACGGTGGAACGATTTGTGTTGCGGCAGGTACGTCAACAGAACGCGCTGCAGCAACTTACTTGCAGTCCAAATCCATCGAGGCCGAACTTCTGACCTTTGAAAATGGTGACGAATTGCGCAATGCGTATTACGACGGTCGTTGTGATGCGTATGTCGAATGGGCGCCGTCCCTTGCCGCTGCACGGCTTGATGCACCTGATGGGGCAGATGCCCATGTCATCCTTTCCGATGTGATTGATCTGGAAGCAGAGGGCATCGTCGTTCCGGAAGGCGATCCGAAATGGCTTGATGTTCAGAACTGGATGCTGAACTCACTCTGGTTTGCTGAAGCGAACGGCATTACGGCTGAAAACGTTGATGAAATTCGTGCAAGTCCGCCCTCTGCGACAATCGAGAAGTTTCTTGGGGTGACGCCCGGTTACGGCGCGCGTCTTGGTCTTCCGGACGACTGGGCTTATAACATGATCAAGGAAGTCGGCAACTTTGCCGAAATCTATGACCGCAGTCTTGGTGACAGCTCGCCTTACGGCCTGCCACGCGGCATCAACGCACTCTATTCCGATGGTGGCGTGTTCTTCCCGTTGATTGTGGACTAGCTCTTCTTTGCCTCTGTCTCGCGATGTCGCCCGGGCAATTGCCTCCCATTTAATGCCCGGGCGTTTTCCCCAAAGCTTTCTTCGGAGGTTGGGCATGATTGCCATCCTCAAGAACCGACATGTCAGGGATACCAGCTTTCAAGCAGGGTTTGTCGGCGCGCTTATCATTCTGATTGTTGCCCTGGTGGTTACCGGAAAATCCAATCTTGAGGCGCAGGGACTGACATCCGGTTTTGACTTTCTCGAACGTTCCACGGGTTGGCGGATCAGTTTTTCGCTGATTGATTACACGACTTCGTCACCGTATTGGCTGGCCCTTGTTGTCGGGTTGCTCAATTCGGTATTCCTTGGAGCGATCTCTTTAAGTTTTGCAACATTCATTGGCGTTGCTGTCGGTGTGATGAGGACATCGGGCAATGGTATGGCAGAGCTCATCGGTACAACCTTTGTCGAGATTTTCCGCAATGTGCCGCTGATTTTGCAACTGCTGTTCTGGTATTCGCTCCTGCTGTCACTGCCGTCGCCTCGTGATGCTGAGCCGGTCCTAGGTGTGTTCGCCTTTACCGGGCGCGGGATCTATATACCGGGTCTGAACATCACAGGTCTCTCCGTCTTTTTGATTGTTTTGGCGCTGGTGGCTTGTGCAAGTGTCAGCCTGTGGCTGTCCACAGCAGACCGCTTTAAGGCGGCTTCGGTTGCTGTGCGTCGCAAGTGGAAATTCTATGCCTGGATTGTTACGGCAATTGTCGTGATTGCGACCATATGGTGGGGCCGACTACCTGAAACAGCGTTTTTTAGCATTCCGGAACATCGCGGCCTTAACTACCGCGAAGGTATTCGTGTTTCGCCGGAGCTGTTTGCCTGCATCATTGCAATTTCGATTTATGGTGCGGCCTATATCGCAGAAATCATTCGTTCCGGTTTTAACGCCATTCCTGCCGGTCAGGGGGAGGCCGGACATGCGCTTGGGTTATCGCGCTGGCAGATATTTACCAGAATTCGGTTGCCATTGGCGATCCGCATCGTGATGCCGACCCTGATCAACCAGTATGTCTGGCTGTTCAAGGCGACCACGATCGGAATTGCCATCAGTTTTACTGACTTCTTTATGGTTGTCTCAACCGCGATCAATCAAAGCGGTCAGACGCTTGAACTGATTGCCATTCTGATGGGCGGATTTCTTGTCATCAACTATTCGATTGCCTGGGTGCTGAATCGTGTCAATGACGCGATCAAGCTCAAGGGCACGCAGCTGAGGATATAACGTGATGAGTATATCCAATTCAGTTTCACACGATGGTGTGCGGACCTCGATGTTCGCTGCTATGCGCAAAAAATACTTTGCGACCCGCACGGATATTATCGTGTCGTCTGTCCTGGCGGTTGCGATGGTGTGGTTGCTGGTGAACGTCATTGACTGGGCGTTTGTCAACGCCGTGTTCGGTGCCGGCAAGCGCGAGGAGTGCCTTGCTGCAGAGGGGGCCTGCTGGTCGGTGATTGCATCACGCTGGCGGATTGTCTTGTTCGGTCTTTATCCCTTCGAAGAGCAATGGCGTTCCGGTGTCGCCTGCCTGATCATGGTGATTGTCGCAGTACTATCCTGTGTTCCGTATTTCTGGAATGCGAAACGGCTGACTGTTCTGTGGTTGTCAGGATTTGGGATTTTCTATGTTTTGATGCGCGGCGGGTTTCTTGGTCTGACCCCGGTCTTTGAGCAGAACTGGGGTGGTCTTGCCCTGACGGTGTTTATCTTTGCAGCCGTTTGTATTCTGGGCATGCCCCTGGCGATTGTTTTTGCGTTGCTGCGTCGCTCCGAGTTGCCGTGGATTTCAAGGACAATGGGGCTGATCATCGATACGATCCGGTCGTTGCCGCTTTTGACGATCATGTTCACCTTTGCAATCGTTTCACCGTTTGTCCTGCCAGACTGGGCAATCGGGGACAAGTTGTATCGGGTGATTATCGGCTACGCGATTTTCTTCGCCTGTTATCAGGCAGAGATTATTCGTGGTGGCATTCAGGCACTGCCTGCCGGTCAGGAAGAAGCAGCCAAGGCGTTGGGCATGGGGTATTGGCACCGTGTTGGCTATATCGTTTTACCCCAGGCCTTCCGCAACTCCTTGCCACCAACGATCAACCAGATCGTAATCACGTTCAAGGAAACGTCACTGGTGACCATTATCGGGTTCTTTGACGTGATGGCGTCCGGCCGGGCGGCTTCTGGCAACGCCGAATGGAGCTTTGCCCATGTCGAAGTCTATTTCTTCGTTGCCCTGATCTTCTTTGTCTTTGTTTTCTCCCTGTCGCGCTACGGCGCCTATCTCGAACGTCGCCTTGGCGTTGGCCGCCGGTAAAGGAGCATATTCATGTCTGAGCACGCGATCCTTATCAGGAACATGAACAAATATTACGGCAGTTTCCACGCACTCAAGAACATTAATCTTGAGGTTAAGCGTGGTGAGCGGATTGTAATTTGCGGACCGTCCGGTTCAGGAAAATCGACCCTTATCCGGTGCATCAACCGGCTTGAAGAACATCAGTCCGGTGACATTGAGGTCATGGGCACCATGCTTGACGAGAATGTGGATCATATCGATGAAATCCGCCGTGAAGCCGGAATGGTGTTTCAGAATTTCAACCTGTTTCCCCATATGACGATTTTGGAGAACTGCACTCTCGCGCCGATACTTGTGCGCAAGACTGACCGTGTCGAGGCCGAAAAAACCGCCATGGAATATCTCGCACGGGTCAAGATCCCGGAGCAGGCCAACAAGTACCCGGGGGAGCTTTCTGGCGGCCAGCAACAACGTGTGGCAATCGCACGCGCCTTGTGCATGAACCCGGAACTTATGTTGTTTGATGAACCGACATCAGCCCTTGATCCGGAAATGATTTCCGAGGTGCTCGACGTGATGGTTGGTCTGGCCGAGGACGGAATGACGATGGTCTGTGTCACCCACGAGATGGGCTTTGCCCGCCAGGTGGCTGACCGTGTCGTGTTCATGGCAGACGGTCAGGTGATTGAGCAAGGCGAACCGGAAACATTCTTTGAAAATCCGCAAAATGACCGAACGAAAACATTCCTAAGTCAGGTGCTTGGTCACTAACGGCCAGACAGACGCCCTGATACTCAAATCTGCAAGACTGAAAGGACTATTATGAAACTCTCAGGTGTGATGCCTGCCCTCGTTACTCCGTTTGACCAGGATGGCAATATCGATTTTGACGCTTTCGAAAAGCACCTTACCAATCTGCGGGCTGCAGGTGTAAGTGGCTGGGTGCCTTGCGGATCATCGGGTGAATACAATTTCATGTCAGATGAAGAGCGCGAAGAGGTCCTGAAATTCGTCAAGGACTTCGCTGTTGAAGGTGAAACCCTGATTGCCGGGACCAACGCCCCGCATACCAAAGGTGTCATTGCAAATACAGCCAAGGCCAAGGAGCTTGGTTATGACGCGGTGCTTTTGGCAACCCCGTTTTACACCAAGCCGACCGATGCCGAATTGCTCAATCATTTTAAAACTGTACTTGATGCGGTCGATATCAATCTTGTCCTGTACTCCTATCCGGATAAGGACGGGATCGAGATTTCCTATGACGTCCTTGACGGGCTTGCCGATCATCCACGCGTGATCGGTATTAAGGAAAGCTCCGGCTCCTTGCAGCGGGCGATTGGCATTGCAACTCGTTATGAGAACCGTATCCAGCTTGTTTCCGGCTCGGATGACATTGCGCTCGATTTCATGCTGTGGGGCGCCGAAAGCTGGATTTGTGGTCCGGCCAACTGCATGGGCAAGGCGGTTTGCGATCTTGATCGCACCTATAAGGCTGGCGATCTCGACAAAGCAAAGAAGCAGATGGCAACGCTTTACAAAGCAATGAACATTCTGGAATCCGGCAAGTTTGTTCAGAAGCTCAAATATGGTTGCGAGCTGCAGGGGACCCCTGTTGGCGAATGCCGTGCGCCGTTAGGCCCGTTGACCGAAGCAGAGAAAGCAGATTTTCGTGCTGCGATGGAACCGATCCTGAATTGGTAAACCGTTATCGGTCGGGCGGCGTGTTCGCCCGACCCTGCATTTGGTTGGATTGAAGTCGATGCAAAAAGTGATCGTTATCGGTGGCGGTGTTGTTGGAATCTCCTGTGCTCTGAAGCTACAGGACGAGGGGTATGAAGTTACCGTTCTCGACCCTGGTGAACCGGGCGAAGGTGCAAGCTGGGCATCGTGCGGCAGTATCGCGGTTAGCGAGGTCGTGCCACTATCAAAGCCCGGGACCATGCGACGTGCACCAGGCTGGATGCTTGATCCGACCGGGCCCCTGACCTTGCGGGCCGGTTCCGCCTTGCGGGTTCTGCCATGGTTCCTTCGGTTTGCCGGGAATGCCCGGGCATCACAGATTGACAAGATCAGTCGGGAGATTTCGGTACTGACCAGAACTGCGTTGGCCGACACGCAGGCGTTTCTTGGCGCCCTTGGCTTGTCCGACCTGCTGCGTCATCAGCCTGTTATTGAGCTGTATGACAGCGCACAAGACCTTGACCATGAAAGGGTGTTCCACGATGCCCGGCGCGCTCTTGGTTTTGACCTTGAAGAAATATCGGGTGCGCAAGCAGCCGAACTTGAACCGTCAATCGCATCGGATTTTGCCTATGCGGTAGTTCTGAAAGACTGGCGATCTGTTGTGGACGCCAAGCGCTTCGTCATGGATCTGCACAAGGTGTTTGTCGAACGCGGTGGCAAGACCAAACGTGTTGGTGCAAAAGGTTTTGTCCGAGAAGACCACAAGGTCACAGCGGTTCACGACGACAAGGGCGACGCCCATGTTGCCGATCAGTTCGTTATCGCCGCCGGTGCTTATTCGCGCAGGCTTGCGGCGGAACTTGATTGTCCCATTCAGATGGAAGGTGTCATCGGGTATCAGACATCATTTATTGATCCCGGCGTAACGGTTGAACATGGGCTGATTTATGCCAAGGGCGGGTTTGGCATAACGCCCTATGAAAGTGGTCTTGCCATTGCAGGCAGTATCGAGTTTGCGCATCTGGATGCCCAGCCAAACTGGAAGCGGGCAGATATCCTTGTGCAAAAGGCCAAACGTGTTGTTCCAGACCTTGAGACGCGGAACGGTGAACGTCGATTTGGTCGCAGACCGCTGACCCCTGACACCAAACCAATTATCGGCAAAGTGCCGGGAATGCACAACGTGATGCTGGCAACCGGCCACGGTCAACTTGGCGTGACACTGGCGGCAACCACGGGACGGCTGGTTTCTGAAATGATGACCGGTCGCCAGACAGAAATAGATATGAGTGCTTACAAGGCCGACCGCTTTTAAGCCGAATGCACAGGAGAATACGAGATGCAGGACATGCAATTCATCAACGGCGAATATATTTCTTCGGCATCAGGCAAGAAGATTGATGTAATCGACCCATCCAATGGCCGGGTGTATCATCAGGTCAGCGCCGGAAATGCGGAAGATATCGACAAGGCGGTCAAAGCAGCGCGTGCAGCATTTGATGATGGTCCGTGGCCCAAGATGTCGGGCAGGGAACGCGCGGCCATTTTGCGCAAGATGGGCGACATCATTAACGAACGCGTCAATGAACTGGCCAAGCTTGAAGTTCAAAATAATGGCAAACCATTACCCGAAGCCGTTTGGGATATCGAGGACACTGCGGGATGTTTTCATTTCTATGCCGACCTTGCAGAAGAACTTGATCAGGACGAAGGCAAAAACGTTCCCTTGTCCGAGCCACGATTTTCTTCAATTGCCGTTCGTGAACCGGTGGGCGTGGCTGGGGCAATCATTCCCTGGAACTTCCCGATGCTGATGGCGGCCTGGAAGGTTGCACCGGCATTGGCCGCCGGGTGCAGTGTCGTTCTGAAGCCCTCGGAAGTCACGCCGATTACTGCGCTTGAATATGGTGTGATCGCGCAACAGGCAGGCTTACCGAAAGGTGTCCTAAATATTGTGACCGGGCTTGGCCCGGATGCAGGTCAGCCACTGACAGATCACCCGGGCGTAGACAAGCTGGCCTTTACCGGTTCTGTGCCCACAGGTTCTAAAATCATGGCTGCGGCGGCGCGCGACATCAAGGCCGTAAGCCTTGAACTGGGTGGTAAGTCTCCCTTGGTGATCTTTGAAGATACCGATATCGAGGCCGCCGTTGAATGGATCATGTTTGGTATTTTCTGGAACAAGGGCGAGGTATGCTCTGCCACGTCGCGTGTCCTGATCGCGCGCAGTATTTATGACAACGTGCTGGCACGTCTCATCGAAGAAGCTCAGAAGATCAAGATCGGTCACGGAATGGAAAAGGACGTTCTGCTGGGACCGATCGTCAACAAATCACAGTTTGAAAAGATCAAGGCTGCGATTGCTCGGGGCGTGGAAGAAGGGGCGACGTTGGCATCAGGCGGTAGAACGCCGGATGGGTTCGAGGAAGGTTATTATCTTGAGCCGACCATTTTTACCGACGTGCCGCTTGATAGCTGGATCTGGAAAGAGGAAATTTTTGGTCCTGTGGTCTGCGTCCGTCCGTTTGACAGTGAAGAAGACGCGATCAGACAGGCCAATGATTCCAAATACGGTCTGGCTGCTGCTGTGATGTCAGCCGATCTTGAACGGGCCAACCGGGTTGCACGCGCGTTCCGGGCAGGGATCGTCTGGGTGAATTGCTCGCAGCCAACATTTACCGAAGCCCCGTGGGGGGGCTACAAGCAATCTGGCATTGGCCGAGAACTGGGTGAGTGGGGTTTGAACAATTACCTTGAAACCAAACAGATCACGACCTTTAACGATACAAGCCCTTGGGGCTGGTTCCTGAAAGAGTAAGTCATGCGTTGGTCACGTGTCATTCAGACTGTTGATGTTCACTGCGAAGGTGAAATCGGGCGCGTCATTGTCGGGGGTGTTTTGGACATCCCCGGAAACACAATGGGCGAGAAACTGGCTCATCTGAACGAGGTGGATGACAGTTTGCGCCGTTTTCTGTGTTCGGAACCGCGTAGCGGACCGGCAGGGTCGTTCGTCCTTTTGACACCTGCCTGCACGCCCGGGGCCGATGTTGGCATTATTGTGTTACAGCCCGATCAGGCACATGCGATGTCGGGCTCAAATGCCATGTGTGCCATCACCGCCATTCTTGAAACCGGGATGTTGCCAATTAGTGGTGAGAAAACATTGGTGACGCTTGATACGGCGGTCGGACTGGTGCGCGGAACCGCAACATGCCGTGATGGCAAGGTGGAATGTGTTTCACTGGATATGCCAGCCGCCTTCGTTGCCAAGGCTCAACAGGTGATCAATACCCCCCGGTGGGGTCCGGTAACCTACGATCTTTGCTTTGGTGGCGTGTTTTATGCACTGGTTGATGTCGATCAGATCGGTATGGACATACTTCCTGAAAACGCCAGAGATCTGGCAACTTTGGGTGTCGAGCTGCGCGAGCTGATTGCGATGGAAACCGATATCGCCCACCCGCTCGTGCCGGATGTCCGTGGTCTGGCCTACGTCATGTTCCGCAAACAGCTCGACAATGGTGTTTTGCAGACATGTACAACGCTGCGTCCCGGCCGGGCGGATCGGTCTCCTTGTGGTACAGGGTCCAATGCATCGATGGCGGTTCGCTATGCCAGCGGTCAGGCGAAGATTGGTGATGTCTTGACCACACGTTCGATCATTGGCGGCGAATTTGAAACCCGGCTGCATGGGACAGAGGAAGTTGGTTCCTACGACGCAGTGGTGACAACAATCTCCGGGCGCTGCTGGATATATGCCATGACGCAGATCGGTCTCGATCCTACCGACCCGTTTCCGCATGGCTTCATTTTGTCAGATACGTGGGGAGGTTCTGCTACGGGTGCTCAGGTAGCGGACGCATAATCCCCGTTCAAACAATGTATACGGCCAGCCAGGCCAACTCGAAATCAATAGGACGTCACGATGTCTCACCATTCCCCCAATGATCTGAACGCGTTCTGGATGCCTTTTACGGCAAACCGCCAGTTCAAAAAGCAGCCCCGCATGTTTGTCGAGGCCGACGGCATGTATTACACGACCGCCGACAACCGAAAGGTTCTGGATGGTACAGCGGGGTTATGGTGCTGCAATGCCGGCCATAAACGTCCGAAAATCGTTGAAGCCGTGCAAAAGCAGGTGGCAGAACTTGATTATGCTCCTGCCTTTCAGATGGGGCATCCCAAGGCGTTCGAGCTTGCCAGCCGCCTGATTGATATTGCACCGGATAATATGGAGCATGTGTTCTATACCAATTCCGGTTCTGAGTCGGTCGAGACAGCACTTAAAATCGCACTTGCTTATCACAAGGCGCGCGGGGATGCCGGTCGAACGCGCTTGATCGGGCGCGAACGTGGTTATCATGGCGTGAATTTTGGCGGTATCTCTGTTGGCGGTATCGTCAATAATCGCAAATTCTTTGGCAGCCTATTGACCGGCGTTGATCATTTGCCTCATACGCATTTGCCTGACAGCAACGCCTTTACGCGGGGCCAGCCTGAGCATGGTGCATACCTTGCAGATGACCTGGAACGTATCGTTGGCCTTCATGGTGCAGAGACGATTGCCGCTGTAATTGTCGAGCCCATGGCGGGGTCGACCGGTGTGCTGTTACCACCCAAGGGTTATCTTGAGAGACTGCGCGAGATCTGCACGAAGCACGGGATATTGCTGATTTTTGACGAAGTGATTACCGGTTTCGGGCGTCTTGGTACAGGGTTTGGCGCGGATTACTTTGGCGTCAAGCCCGACCTGATGACCACCGCAAAGGGTTTGACCAACGGTGTCATTCCCATGGGGGCCGTATTTGCCACAGCGGAAATCCATGATGCCTTCATGCAAGGCCCGCAAAATGCAATCGAGTTGTTCCACGGTTATACCTATTCCGGTAACCCGATCGCGGCGGCAGCAGGGCTGGCAACACTTGATACATATCGCGAAGAGAACCTTTTTGAACGAGCAGCCGAACTGAGCTCATACTGGGAAGAGATGCTGCACGGCCTTAAGGGCCTTCCGCATGTTATCGATGTCCGTAACCTTGGTTTGATTGGTGCGATTGAGCTCGAACCGATTGCAGGTAAACCCACCGAACGTGCGTTCAACGCCTTTCTTGAATGCTACGACAAGGGGGTGCTGATCCGTACGACCGGAGACATCATTGCACTGTCCCCACCTCTTATCATCGAAAAACAGGAAATTGATCGCATCGGCGAGACTCTTGCTGATGTTTTGAGTCAGATCGACTGAGTTAGATATCGTTAGAGATGAGGGAGCCTCTCAGCAAGCGGATTGCGATTGTGTTACCTATTCGTTTGCTGAAGAGAAATGTCAGCTTTTCTGTCAATTCTGCAGGTTTTTGTCATCTTTTGTGGTACCTAACATGTATGCAGGGATGTGATCAGATCTGTCACGATGTTCTGACGATTTTCTGCCGAGTGCGATACGTCGGTGAAATTGAGCATGACGGTGTCAAGTTTATCGCCAGCGGCTTCTTTTGACATCGTGCTGAGCTCGCGGGCCACTTGCCAGGGATCAAGCCCAAGCCTGGCCAGCATCGACAGGGTTGTAACAGGTGTTCCGTTCGAACCTGCGCCGATTATTGTCTGTAGGAAACGGTCGTATCGTATGTCGAGGCCGGTTCGTGTATTTTCCGTCATGCTTGACCAATCCATAAAAATGTCTGCTTGAGGCCCTTGTTGGGAAGCCTGATTTAGCCATCTTGGTTAAATCGTATTTGCTGGCATTATGGACGCGGCTGAATGCAGGGGACTTAATGTGGATTAGTCGATCCGTTCA